>JALVDI010000230.1 GCA_027009115.1 Polyangiaceae bacterium
GTCCGATGTGACAATGGGAATGATCGAGCTAAGTTTATGAAACTCCTTGACGATCCGTATCGCGGGATCATGATTTTCGAGGCGCCGATGAAGGCCTGAACGACGAGGGAACGATGGCAAAGACGTACGCGGACCTCTTGCAAGAGGTGAAGGCCTCCATCCGGCAGGTGCCCCTCGAAGACCTCCACGCGCGGCTGCAGTCCGGTGAGAAGCTCGTGCTGGTGGACGTTCGGGAGGCGGACGAATGGCGGCAGGGGCATATCCCGGGCGCGATCCACCTGCCTCGCGGTTTCTTGGAGATGCGCGCGCAGAGCGCACTCCCCGACAGGGATGCGCCCATCGTCGTCTACTGCGCCGGTGGTATTCGCAGCGCGTTCGCGGCCAAGGTGCTCGGAGAGATGGGCTACACCCACGTCGAGTCCGCCAACCCGGGCTTCGGCGACTGGAAGGACAAGGGCTTTCCGGTCGAGCGACCCTTTGCGTTCACTCCGGACCAGCTCGACCGTTACTCACGGCACCTGCTCTTGCCCGAGGTGGGCGAGAAGGGCCAGGCGAAGCTCCTCCAGTCGAGGGTGCTCCTGCTCGGCGCCGGCGGTCTCGGTTCGCCGGCGGCGCTCTACCTCGCCGCCGCGGGCGTTGGGACCCTTGGAATCGTCGATGGGGACGTCGTGGACGAGTCGAACTTGCAACGGCAGGTGCTCCACGGCCGCAGTCAGGTTGGAGAGCCGAAGGTCGCGAGCGCGGCGGCGCGGATTGCCGACCTCAACCCGGACGTGAAGGTCCTCCCTTTCCAGGAGCGGCTGGACAGCTCCAACGTCGATCGGATCTTCGACCAAGGCTGGGACGTGATCGTCGACGGACTCGACAACTTCCCGACACGCTACCTCGTCAACGACGCGTCCGTCTGGAAGGGCATCCCCGTGGTTCACGGGAGCATCTTTCGCTTCGACGGCCAGGTCACCACGTTCTGGCCCGGCAAGGGGCCTTGCTATCGTTGTCTCTACCCGGAACCTCCGCCGGCACACCTCGCACCAAGCTGTGCGGAGGCTGGCGTCCTGGGGGTCCTCCCGGGCGTCATCGGCACCATCCAGGCGACCGAGGCGATCAAGATCCTCCTTGGTCAGGGGGAGCCCCTCGTCGGTCGCCTCTTGCAGTACGATTCGCTCGCCATGAAGTTCCGCACCTTCAAGCTGATGCAGGACGAAGACTGCGTTGTCTGCGGCAGCCATCCGTCGATCCGACAGTACATCGACTACGAAGGCTTCTGCGCTGCGTAATGCTTGCGGTGGACGCCACCGGCGAGCTGGTCCATGGCTGAGATCGCCATCGCGGAGACGGTCGAGCTGCCCCTCTCGATCCAGGAGGCTTTCGAGTTCCTCTTGAGCCCGAAGGCCTTCGAGCTCTTCACCGGCTGGGGGCCCATCCCGGGGGTGGTCCGGCTCGACTGGGAGAGCGGCAGCAGCGCCGAGGAGGGGGCCGTCGGCCGGGTCCACAACAGCGACGGTTCCACGCACCGGGAGCGTGTGTTGGAGGTGTCGCGCCCGAGCCGCTACGTCGTGGCGATCGATGAGTTCTCCTCGGCGTTCCGCTGGCTAACCTCGGGAGCGACCGAGTCCTGGGAGCTGAGCTCCATCGATGAGGGCACCCGCATCGAGCGGCTCTTCGTTTTCCGGCTGCGCAGCCCATGGCTTTGGCCTGCGGGGGTGGCCGTCGCCGCGCTCTTCCGCCGCGCTGTGCGAGCCAACCACCGCGCCATGGTCGCCTGGGCAAAGGGCCAGCGGTCCGAGAAGGCGGGCTGCGACAGCGCTTGAAGGGCCGCGGCGCTCGGATATCGTCGGGGGATGCCGAGGCTT
>JALVDI010000231.1 GCA_027009115.1 Polyangiaceae bacterium
GTGGGCGCCGGTGGGTCGGTAGGCGCCGGTGGGTCGGTGGGCGTCGCTGGCTGGGGCGTCGCTGGCTGGGGCGTCGCTACCGGCGTCGGCGCCGGTGGGTGGGGAGCCGGTTGCGCAGGCGTGGCGGGGCGTTCCTCGGGGGTTGGTGTCGTGCGCGAAGCCAGGGGACGCGGTTCGTCTCGCGCACCGAGCCCGACGCTCGCCACGGCCCCTCCGGCGGCGGCGGTGGCCAAGAGCGCCCAGGCTGCCCACCAAGGTCTCGGGGGCTGCGGGTGCAGCGGCTCGGTGGGCGCGCTGGGCTCCATGCGCTGGTGGAAGGTCGCGTCGCTCCCGTCGCGCAGGAAGCTCAGCTCGGCGCCAAAGGCGTCGCGCATCGGCGCGCCCGGCCTGCGCGCGCGTCGGGTCCGTGCGCGCAGCGTCTCCCGGGGCGAGGGGGCGCCCCCCACGCGTTCGCTGGCCACGAATGCTTCCAGTGCCTCGGCGACCTCGTCGGCGCTGACGGGCCGCTCGCGGGGGTCGTCGGCGAGGAGGGAGGCCACCAGGGGCTCCAGCGGTGCGGGCACCACGTCCAGCATCTCGCGCAGCACCACGCCGAGCGAGAAGAGGTCGGCCGCGCCGGTCGGTTCGGCGCCCTCGCGCTGCTCCGGCGCCATGTAGCCCTCGGTGCCGGCCACGCCCCGCTGTGAGCCGATGGCGGCCGCCACGCCGAAGTCCGCGAGCTTCACGTCGCCGGCCAGCGACACCAGCACGTTGGCGGGCTTGACGTCACGGTGCACTGTGGCCACGCCCTGGGGGTCGTGGGCGTAGGCGAGGGCGCGGGCGACGGCGGCGCCGACGAACGCGGCGCACGCCGGCGGCAGCGGACCGTCGTCGAGTATGCTCCGCAGGTCGGCCCCATCGACCCACTCCATCGCCAGGAAGTACCCATCGTCCCCGCGGCCAAAATCGAAGACCGATACGATGTTGGCGTGCGACAGGCCGACCGACAGCCGCGCCTCGGCGATGAAGCGTCGCACCGCGCCCTCGTCGCCGAGGCGTTCGGGGCGGATGCGCTTGATGCACACGTCTTTGGTGACGCCCGCCGCCGCGTAGGCGCGGGCGCGGAACACGTGCCCCATGCCGCCCCGTCCCAGCGACTCCACCAGCTCGTAACGACCGAGGCGGGCCGGTGGCTGCTCGTGCTCGGGCTCGTGCTCCACTGCGCGCCATTGTGCCCCAGCTCTGTGGCGAAGGCTCAGCGGTCTCGGCGGCCGGCGGACGAGGCGCGGGTCGTGCTCGGCGACCCCGAGCTGCGCGACGCCCTCGCCCGCGAGCTCCGGCGCAGGGGCGTCCCGGTGAGGCCGCTTCCACCGCGGCAAGACCCCCCCGGGCCCGACCGCGCTGGCCTCGATCGCGCGCGGCTCGCCTTCCAGCAGCTCGAAGTCGGCGCCGCTCTGGCGGAGGTCGAGGCATGGCTGGCCGCCGTCGACGCCGGGACGACCCCTGTCCGCGTGGAGGACTTGCGGGACGCACTGCTGCTCAAGGCGCGCATCGAGCTGGCGCTTGGGAGGGACGCCGGGCCGACACTGCGGCGGGCGCGCTCCATCGACCCAAGCTACGAGCTCGATCCCGTCCAGCACCAACCGTCGCTCCTCGAAGCGTGGCGTGCTGCGACGGTTCCAGAACCCATCGAGGTGCACTTCGAGGGCCCGCCCGGGCTGCGCGTGCGGGTCGACGGGCGAGAAGTCGACGCTGTCACGTGGCTCGTGCCAGGGCCTCACGTCGTGTCCTTCGAGGCGCCGGGGCGCCGGCCGTGGCGCGGGCTGCGGGAGGTTGGCTCGCGCGTCCACGCCTCGCTTGCAACGGACCCGCTCGCCACGCTCCACGACGCGAGGGCGCTGACCCAGCCCGTCCGGAGCGCTGCGGCCACGTTGTTGGGAGCCGTGCCCCTGGTCGTGCTCCGCGACGGTCGGCGCGTGGTCGCGGTCGACGGCGGTGGTCTTGGTCGGGCGGCGGTTCCTCTGGCGTCGGGTGAGCCTTCGGGGGTCGTCGCCAGGCGCCTCGCCGCGGCCCTGCGGATGTCCCGAGCGATCCGCCGCAACGACCCGGCACCACGTCCCAAGCGTCCGTGGCGCTGGGTCGCGGTCGCTGTGGCGGGCGCGTTGGCGATCGTGGGGGGAGTCGCCGCAGCAGTGGTGTTGCGGCGGGACGAGGGTTGGGAGGCGCGCTACCAGCCATGAGCGTTGGTGCTCGGAGCTTGGTCGCTCTTGTCCTCCTCGCGTCGCCGGGCTGCGGCGAGGCGACCGTGGCCGAGTTCCACGTCGTGAGCGGCCGTGACGATCCCTTGGCGGACGCGACCGAGCTCGTCCTCGCCCTCGAGCAGGGGGAGACCACGCTCGTCGAGGAGCGTTTCGGGCCCACGTTCGCTGCGCTCCGGCTCGGAGGCTTGCCTTTCGGCGAGGGCTTTCGGCTGCGCCTCGACGTCCTCGCGGGGTCTTTCCTCGTGGCTCGTGGGCACTCTTTGGTCTTCGATGTGGATGCTTCGGGACCGAGCCGGCATCCGGACCTCTGGGTGGCGCCGGTTGGGCGCTTCGAAAGCGTGACGTCTCCGCCGGATGGCCCGCCCACGGCTCTGGCGGCGACCGAGGAGGGTGCGCTCCTCATCACCGAGGGTGGGACGCTTTACCGATACGTCCACCATCGGACCCAGGACGGCCGCCCGGAGTTGCTGCGGGTGGCCACCCTCCCCGAGCTTGCCGGGGCCGGGTTTGCTGTGCACGGAGAGCGTCTGTTGGCTGTCGGTGGCGACGCTCCCGTCGCGCGCTGGGTGACCGCCGACGGCACTCTCGGCCCGGCGATGCCGCTGTCCGGTCAGCGCTTCGGGGCCACGGTCGTGTCTCTGGGCGACCGTCTCGTGATCCTCGGGGGCAGCGACCTCGCCTTCGGGGCCGCGGGGTCCATCGCCCGTGTGGCGCGCGTGCTCCCCGACGAGAGGCTCGCGATTCAACGCGAGGACGAGCTTCCCTGTTCTCTACGTGACGTCCCGGCCGTGGCGCTTCACCTCTCCTCGCCCGCCGGTGCCGCACGGGTCGTCACTTTCTGCCAGGGGTCGGCGGTGGCGACCGAGCTGCTCTCGTACGACCCGGACACAGGCGCGACCGCCCGGCTCACGCTGCCCGGGGACCGCTCTCGGGCCGCGCTCGCGTCCGTTGGCAATGGCCTCGCCCTCGTGGCGGGGGGCCGAGACGAGGAGGGGCGGGTCTCCGACGAGACCTTCGTCGTAGGTGTCGGAAGAGCGCGGCTGGAGCGGTTGAGCCCGGGGCCCGGGCGCCTCTTTCGTCCCCGGGAGGGCGCGGCGGCCCTCCCCCTGCGGCCCGGCCTCGTGCTCGTCGTCGGCGGGACGGATGCGCGGGGGGCCGTCGGTGAGAGCGAGCTCGTCTCGTTCCCGGGGGATGTCGTACTCACCGGCTCGATGGAGCCGCCCGCCGCGCGACCGCTCGCGACGAGGCTGGAGGACGGCGCCGTCGCGGTCGTGGGCGCCGGTGGCGTCCAGCTGTGGATCGTGCCCCGATGAGGGGCGCAGCGTGCCGTCGTCAGTCCTTGGCCGAAGCGGGTTTCGCTTTGAGGCCGACCTTTTCCATTCGGTAGATGAGCGCCCGTCGCGAGATCCCCAGCCGGCGGGCGGCGGCCGACTGGTTGCCGTTGCAGGCCGCAAGCGCTGCGAGGATGCGATCGCGCACCACCGCGTCCAGCTGGGAGTCGAGGCCATCCGTCGTGGCCGGGCGCAGGGCGAGGTCCGCGGGGCCGATCGTCTTCGCTTCGCTCAGCGCCATCGAGGCTTCG
>JALVDI010000232.1 GCA_027009115.1 Polyangiaceae bacterium
CGGCGCTCCTGGTCGAAGGGCTGGCACTTCTCGGGAGCCATCGCGCCGAGCCGCGCGAAGCCGGCGAACTGAAGTCGCTCGATGACCTCCGCCGCGCCGGTGATGGCGACGTCCGCGCGGCCCGCACGGATCTGGTCGGCGGCGAAACCGATCGCGTAGTTCCCGGCGGCGCAGGCGGCCGGCATCGTCTGCACCAACCCGCGGGCACCAAAGGCGCGCGCCAGGTGAATCGGCAGCAGCGTCGTACCGTAGCGGGGCAGCTGCGCCGTCTCGACGCTCTCCTCGCCCTGGTGGAGCCAGGCGGCCTCCAACCGACCCAGCACGTTCGCTTCGCCCATGGTCGTTCCGACGACGACCGCGGTGCGAGGGCCTTTCAGATGCTCGGGCCCGATCTTCGCGTCTTCGACGGCCATGCGCGCGGCGGCCAGCGCCATCTGCGAACAGCGCCCGGTTCGGCGAACCTCGGCGGCGGTGAGGAAATCGCGCGGCCGAAACTCCTTGACCTCGCACGCGATCTTCCGATCGATGCCGGACGTGTCGAAGTTCTGGATCGGTGCGGCGCCGCTACGCCCCTCGATCAGAGCTTCCCAGAACGCCGCACGCCCCAACCCCACGGGGCTCACGACGCCAACGCCGGTAACGAAGACGCGTCGCATCGGCGGCACCTATACGGTTCGGGAGCGGTCGCGGCAACCGCGCGTGAACCTAAGAAAAACCAGCCTACCGGCCGACTTTCGCACCACGCACGAACACGGCGACGATGCCGCACACTGCGCATCGTTGGATGCCGCAAGCTGACGCCGAACCCACACCGACCCCCACATGAGGTTCGAACGTCACGACAGGTCTGCAAACTGGCCGGCCGGTTGGTAAGGCCCCGGTCGTGCGTTGCGGGGACCGCGCCCAAACGGTCCACCGCCGGCTGGGCGATCTCGGCCGTACGGCCCGTTTTCGACTGGACTTCGCGAATGATCTGGGCGCCTTGCCCGCCTTGACGGCGCTGGGGTCATGCCGTACCCAGCCTCGCGATCATGAATGGTCGAACGCTGGTCTCCTCGATGTCGCAGCTCCGTCGAGGCGAAGGTCGCGGCTTCACCTTCGTCGGCCGCGACCGACAGGAGCGTTACTGGCCTTACGAAGCTCTCGAGGCCGAAGCGCATCGCCGCGCAGCGTTCCTCCACGCCATGGGGGTGCGCAAAGGGGACCGCCTGGCGCTCGTGATCCCCGAGCCGGAAGCGTTCGTCCTCACGTTTCTCGGCGCGACCGTCGCCGGCGCGGTGCCGGTGCCGATCTACCCCCGCGCGAGCTTCAAGAACCTCGATGGATACGTCGACATCCTCGCGCACATCGTCGGTAGCGCCGGCGCGCGGCTCGTGTTCTGCCTCGACTCCAACCGCGAGGTCGTCACGCAGATCGGCGACCGAGGCGTCGAAGCCAAAGTGCTCGACGCGGAGGCGGCCTTCGAAGGCACGGCGCCCAGTTGGAGCCAGCCCCTCGTCACCCCGGATGACCTCTGCTTTCTGCAGTTCACGAGCGGGAGCACCTCGAAGCCGAAGGGTGTGATGGTCACCCACGGCAACCTCGTGGCCAACGCTCAAGCCTTCCTCGGGCCGAGCGGCCTCGACCGCAACGATGAGGACAAAGGCGTCAGCTGGTTGCCGCTCTTCCACGACATGGGCCTCATCGGCTTCGTGCTCGGGACCCTCGTCTGCGACATCCCGGTCGTGTTGCTCCCGACGGAAACCTTCGCGCGCTCCCCCGGGCTCTGGCTCGAAACCATCACCAAGCACCGCGGCACGATCACCTACGCACCCAACTTCGCGTACGAGCTCGTGACCAAGCGAGTCAAAGACCGCCAGCTCGCGCAGCTCGATCTCGGCTCCCTGCGGGTCGCCGGGTGTGGGGCGGAACCCATCCGCGCGCGCACACTCCGCGGCTTCGCCGAGAAGTTCGCAACTGCGGGCTTCGACCCCAAGGCGTTCCTGCCGAGCTATGGGATGGCCGAGGCGACCCTCGCGATCACCTTCCACCAGCTCGGCACGGAGATGAAGGTCGACCACGTCGACGCGGAGGCGATGAAGCGCGGGGTGGCTGAGCCCGCCGGCGAGAACTCCACGATCCTCGAGCTCGTCAGCTGCGGCGAAGGTTTCCCCGAGCACGAGGTCCGCGTCGTCGACGAAGACGGCCACCCGCTGCCCGAACGGCGGGTCGGACAGGTCGTCACCCGCGGCCCAAGCATCACGCCAGGCTACTTCCAGAACGAGGAAGCCACCGCGGAGGCCTACCGCGACGGCTGGCTCCAGACCGGTGACCTCGGCTATTTCGCCGACGGTGACCTCTACATCTGTGGGCGCATCAAGGACCTGATCATCATCCGAGGGGCGAACCACTACCCGCAAGACATCGAGTGGTCCGTCGCCGACATCGAGGGCGTCCGGCGAGGCAATGTGTTCGCGTTCAGCGTGCTGAAGGACGGCGTCGAAGAGTTGGTGGTCGCGGCGGAGGCCAACCGCGCGGATGCTGCCAGGCTCCGCGAAGAGATCGCGCGGCGTGTCCAGCGGGAGTTTGGCCTGACGCCCGCCGAGGTCGTCATCGTGCCGGTCGGAACGCTCCCCAAGACGAGCAGCGGCAAGGCGCAGCGCCGAAAGACGCGCGCCCTCTACGAGAACGGCGAGCTACCCGCGCACCAGTGAGGTCGCCGCGGGCGGAGGAACTATGGCGGACGAGCTGAAGGAACGATTGAGGGAGATCATCGCGGATGTGTCGGAGATCGACGACATCCCGGACGACGCTCTTTTCAAGGATCTCGGCATCGACAGCATGATGGCCATCGAGATCGTCGCGGATGTGGAGCGGACCTTCAAGCTCTCGATCCCCGAGGAGGAGCTCCAAGAGCTTACCAACCTCAACGCGGTCTACGAGAAGGTCAAGGCCAAGCTCGCGCCGCAGCAGTGAGCGCCCGGCGGCGACGGCAGCTCGGACGTCGCCTTGGAGCGCACGATGGGAACGCCCGTGGTGCCGCCGCTCGCCGTCAGCCACCCGAGGTGCGCGATGAATGAAGCTAGGTCCGTCACCGAGTACATCGAGCTCCACGACGACTGGCGCGGTGAGACGATGACGCGGCTGGTCTCGCTCATCGGGGAGACGGTCCCGGGGATCGTCGCCGAGATCCGGTGGGGGCAACCGGTCTTCCGATGCGGGGGGCCTCTGGTCTTCATGCGCGCCGCCAAGCGGCACGTCACCGTCGGCTTCTGGCGGGGCCGCGCGCTCATGGACGAAGCGGGCCTCCTCGAGGAAACGGGTACGAAGATCGCGCACCTGAAGCTTCGCGCCGGCGACCCGATCCCACCGGAGCTCCCCGCCATGCTCGCCCGTGCCGCGGCGCTGAACGAGGCGCTCGGCGATCCGACCCAGCGCTCGCCGGAGCCTGCTGAACCGGTCGCGCACGCGCCGACGCGGGCGGAGAAGGAGGCCGCAAAGAAGGCGAAGGCTCGCCAGCGTGAAGCGGCCAAGCGGCTGCGGGCCAAGCTCCGCGCAGAGAAGAAGGAGGCTCGCGAAAAGGCGCGCGCCGCCAGGAAGGCGCGGGCGGAGCGCGAGAAGGCAGCACGTCGGGCGAAGGCGGAACGCAAGCGCGAAGCCGAACGCAAAAAGCGCGAAGAGAAGAAAGCTCGCGAAAAGGCACGCAGGCAGAAGAAGCGCGAGGCCGAACGCAAGAAGCGCGAGGCCGAACGCAAGAAGCGCGAGGAGAAGAAGGCTCGCGAAAAAGCACGCAGGCAGAAAAAGCGCGAGGCCGAGCGCAAAAAGCGCGAAGAGAAGAATGC
>JALVDI010000233.1 GCA_027009115.1 Polyangiaceae bacterium
ACGATCGCTGTTGAGGTCGGTAGGAACGAACGGTCAGAGCACCCCGCGGCACATCGCGTTTCCGAAGCTTCGAGATCCGCTCGCCCCGCTGCCTCGCGCGGGGGCATCCGCGATCCATCACGGTCCGTACTGAGGCGGAGCAGCAGGCAGAACCGGCCTGGGCTGTCTGTCTGTGTTCCTGCTCCGCAGCTCAGAATGGGACGCCGAGGTGGTAGTAGAACTGCACGCCCGCGCCGTCCATGAAGCCGTAGGCCACGCCGACGCGGAGCGTGAAGGGGACGACGTAGCCAACCGTAAAATCGAGGAAGAACTCCGCACCGGCGCCCACCCGGAGCTCCTTGGGCTCGAAGGTCCGGGTCCAGGCATCGCCCAGGTCGACGAAGACGCTCGCGTACGAGCGGCTGAGGTAGATAGGCAGCGTCTTCGGGCCGACCATCCAGCGGTGGATGGGGAAGCGGTACTCCGCCTGGAGGAGTCCGAAGCGGGTCCCGCGCCGGTGGTAAGGCGGGTAGCCGCGCAACGCCACCCCGCCGAGGACCTGGCCGTCGCGGAAGCCCTGGATGAGGCCGACCTCGGGGAACCCTCCAACCGAAAACACGCCGCGGTGGCCGAGGTCGCCGCCGCTGAGCCCGCCGCCATGGCGGAACGCGAACACGTGGTGCTCGGCCCAGGGCGCCTCCACGTAGCGCGACCAACTCCAGCTGACGCTCGCCGCGTCGAAGGCGCTGCCGAGGGCGGCATGAGCCAGGGAGACGCTCACGCCCAGGGTGCGGCCCATCGACGGGGTCATGTCGTAGGTGTGCCGGCGCGCGTCGGAGTAGCTCCAGCTCAGGCGGAGGGTGGCGAGCCGGCCCGTGAGCGGCAGCACCGGCGGCGGGGTGTTCGGGTCGAGCACCCCTCCGAAGGGCTCGGCCTTTCGGAGAGAGCTCAGCGAGTAGCTCGCACCGATTCGCTCGCTGTGCAGGGCTCTACGAAAGGCGTAGCTGAAGCCAACCTCGGCTCCGAGGGCGTCCTCGACCCACGTTCGGGCCTCACCGCCCACTTCGAGCCCGCCGCGCGGTGCGACGGTCCGAAACAACCGCAGGTTGAGGGGCGCGGCAAGTCGCCGGTAGAGATACTGCAAGTCTGCGTTGACGTAGCCTTTGACGAGGCTGATCCCTACGCGCGCCACGTACTGGTGCCTACCGACGATGTCCTGGCCCGCGACGTGGATCCCGAGCTGGGCACCGAAGGCGTCGGGCTGGAAGTCGAGGAGGTAGCTTCGCGGGTAGAGGGTAGGCCATGCGCGGTAGCGGCGACTTGGGGCGATGATCGAGCCGGCCTGTGGGGGCGGGGGGCGCCTGGGAAGGTTCCCCGAGGTCGGGCGCCATCGGCTTGGGTCGATGGCGAGCCGGTGCAGGTCGAAGCCGCGACTCGAGTACCCGAGGTAGACGAGGGTGCGCCCGTCCGGTGATACCGCCGGCGAATAAGCCCCGGATACGACGTTCGTGACCTGCTCGATGGTCTGCGACCGAAGGTCGTAGGCGTAGAGGTTGGCCACGCCCGTACGGTCCGACGAGAAGTAGAGCGTCCGCCCGTCCGGAGCCCACGCGGGGCCGCTGTCGATGGCCCGGTCGTGGGTGATGGGTCGCAGCGCGCCGGTGGCGACGTCGACGAGCGCCACGTCTCGGTAGCCCCCTTCGGTCCAGCGGCTGATCGCGAGCGTGCGTCCATCGGGAGACCAACGCGGCGTGAAGACCTGCTCGAAGCGCCGGCTGCGGAGAAGCACCCGAGCCGTGCCTTCGACGTCGGCGAGGTCGGCGAGCATCAGGTGCGTCGTCCCGGCGCTGTTCTGGACGAAGGCCACTCGCCGTCCATCGGGTGAAACATCCGGATAACGTGCGCGGCGGCCACGGGTCAGCCGCGTGATCGTTCCGCTCCCTCGATCGAGTGCGAAGAGATCGTAGAGGCGGTAGATGTCCTGGTACCCGTCGAGGGAATGGAACACCACGGTGCGCCCATCGCCGGTGGCCGAGGCGTAGGCGTCACCGGCGACCCGCGTCAGCTGCGCCGTCCGGTTTGAGGCCAGCTCGATGAGCCTCAGCTGTGGGTCGTTGTGGCCATCGTTCACGAAATACACGAGCGTGTTCGGGTCCAAGAACCGCGGGGCCCGGGCGATCTCTCCGTGCGATGTGATTCGTTCGCCCTCCTCGAGACCTGCCCGCGCGAGGCGGGCGCGCATCGCTCCGTAGTGTCGCCGCAGCTCCTCCTGCCACTCCTCGTAGAGCTCGATGAAGGTGCGGCCTGTGACGCGGCGAGCGGTCCGGTTGATGCCGTAGGGGACCAAGCGCCGCCCGTACTCGTGGCTCATCGCGGTCAGGGCCTCGCGTCCGTATCTTCGTGCGATCCAATCGACGAAGCGGCCGCCGTACAGGTACCAACTGCTTCCGCGTGGCCAGCGGTCGACGGAGCTGGAGAGCTGATCGATACGCAGCAGCCGGTCCTCGAGGGCGTCCATGCGCAGGTACATGTCGAACATCGTCGAACGAATGCGCCCGCCGGACGTCTCCGCCGATTCCATATGCGTCGCCAGCCCTTCCACGAACCAGCGCGGCTGAATGAGGTTGGGCGCGTAGACCTTTCCGAGGATAGCGTTCACCACGGCGGGCCAGCCGTGGATCGTGTCCAGGTGCAGCACGTGGGTGTGCTCGTGCGTAATCAGCACCGACAGCCAGTCGTCGTAGTCGCCCAGGGGCGTGAGGTCCTCCGGGGCCGACACGAAGAGCTCTATCTGATTGTAGGGCAGCGGTGTCGCCGAGCCGTTCGCCGAGTCCGTGTTGTCACGGAGCACGATCTGCGTTCGGCCCGGTGGGTCGTGTCCCAGCACCGAGGACAGCCGCCGGTGCGCTCGCTCCGCGACGAAGGCCGCTCGACGAGCCACAGCGCCGTTTGGCTCCGGGTAGCTGATCTCGAAGTGCTCCGTCCGAAGAGTGTGCCAACGTACGCGTCGCTCGCTCACTTGGCCCTCGGCGGACGTCGCCTGCCCGAGGGTCAGGGCCGCCGCGAAGAGCATCGAGGGGGCGCGCACGGGCTCTTTGTAGCACTGCCGCTGGCCGGTGTAGCTGGCGTAGCTGGCGAGGGCGGCGAGCGAACTTGCGTGCCGCCTCTCCTCGCGCTTGACCAGTCGGCGTTGGAGCTTCTAGCCTTAGGTTCCTGACCCCTCGTACCTCGCGTCGATGGAGCCCCCGGTCCCGAAGATGACGCCGCCCCCGAATCGGCCTGCACGCTCCTACGCGCTGCGTTTTATTTCGGGAAAGTACCAGGGAGGGGAGTTCCCCCTTCCGGAGGTCGGTGAGATCGTCATCGGACGGTCGAGCGAGCTGGACATGGTCCTGGTCGAGGACATGGTCTCGCGGCGTCACGCCAAGATCACCGTCACCAACGGACAGATCTTCATCCAGGACCTCGGGTCGACGAACGGAAGCTTCGTCAACGGCGAGAAGATCAAGCGTGCCCGCCTCGACGAAGGCGACCGTATCCTCATCGGGACGAGCATCATCAAGGTCGTCGCGACCGAGACCGCGCAGTCCCTCCGGGACGCCAAGGCGCACCTCGAGGACGTCGCCGCCGGCAAGCGGACGAGCCAGGTCCGCACGATGACCGGCTCCATCGCCGAGGTCCCCTTGCCCGATCTGCTTCAGCTCTTCTCTGCGAGCAAGAAGAGCGGCGTGCTCGAGATCCGCACCGAGCAGGACACGGGCAAGATCTACCTTGAGAAGGGTCGGGTCGTATACGCGGTGATCAACGACAATTACGACGTCTCGCCTCTCAAGAGCTTCTA
>JALVDI010000234.1 GCA_027009115.1 Polyangiaceae bacterium
GCTCCGGCCGCAGCCTTCCCGCGACCGCGCCCGAAGCGCAAGAAAGCCAAGCGGAGGAGGTCGAGGAAGTAGCCGATGGGGTGGGGGCGGCAGCAGCCCCGGACCTCGATGCCCGCTCTCAGTAGTTGCCCATCGACGCGGTTGCGACCGACCTTGATGGATGAAGCGGGTGGCTCTTCGCGGCGCCTGCGGACGGGCGTAGGCTCCGCAGGTGCGTTGGGGCGGCGCGGACGCGTCCCACGGGGTTGCTCCACTCAGCTGCCCGCCTTGCTCACGTGCGGAGCAGAAACGGCACCGGTCAAGGCCTCGGCCACCACGTCATCTTCGGAGTGTTGGGGCGCGCGCCGCGTGATCGACCTGTCCGACCTCGCCGGCAGCGGGGCGGTGGCCTGAGGAAGGAGGGCAGACATGGATCGGGCGCGCTCAGCTCCGGAGCTTGTAGCCCCGCGCAAGGAGGCGCGCGACGGCTGCGAGGATGAGCAGCAGGAGGGTCAGCAGCAGGATGAGGGCGCGGCCGGGAGGCACATCGGAGACTCCAAGGATGCCGTAGCGAAGCCCGTTGACCATGTAGAGGATGGGGTTGAGCCGACTGAGCGTGTCCCACGGAGGAGGGAGCATCTGGACCGAGTAGAAGACCCCGCCGAGGAAGGTCAGAGGGGTGAGGACGAAGTTGGGGACGACGGCGAGGTGGTCGAATTTCTCGGCCCAGAGGGCCGAGATCAGCCCGAGCGCCGCAAAGGAGGCGGTCACCGCCGCCGAGAAGAGCAGCGTCCAGCCGGGGTGCGCGAGCTTCGGTCCGACGAACGCCGCGGCCACGCCGTACACGAGGGTGCCGACGATGAAGGCGCGGAGCATCGCGGCGCCGAGGTAGGCGACGAGCATCTCGAAGGGGCCGATGGGCGCCACGAGGAGATCGACGACGGTGCCGTTGATCTTCGACTGGAAGAGGCTCGATGAGGTGTTGAGGAAGGCGGCGTTGATCATCGCGAGCATGATCAGGCCCGGGACGACGTACTCCATGTAGGGCACCCCGCCGACGTTCCGCAGCCGCGAGCCGAGGGCGACCCCAAAGACGAGGAAGTACAGGCTCGTGGACACCAGGGGGCTGACGACCGTCTGGCTCCAAACCTTCGCGAAGCGGCGCACCTCCTTGGACAAGAGGGTGCGCAGGGCGATCCAGTCTACGGCGAACACGGCGGCTCCTCGCTGTGGACGAGCTCGACGAAGATCTCTTCGAGGGATCGCCCTTGGCCTCGCGCGAGCATCGCCTCGCGGGGCTCGACCACCAGGAGCCTCCCGCGGCGCATCACGGCGATGCGATCGGCCAGCTCCTCGGCCTCCTCGAGGTAGTGGGTCGTCAGGAGCACCGTCGTCCCCTCGCTGCGTAGGCGCCGGACCTCGTCCCAGAGCGATTTGCGCAGCTCGACATCCACGCCCGCCGTCGGTTCGTCGAGGAAGAGCAGCTTGGGGCGGTGCACCAGCGCCTTGGCGACGAGCAGACGACGCTTCATGCCTCCGGAGAGGTGTCGCGTATAGGCGTCGCGGCGGTCCGAGAGGGCGAACCTGTCGAGCAGCTCTTCGCACCAGGCGCGGTCGGGCCGTTGGCCCATCAGCCCCATTTGGATCATCAGGGACTCGAGGGGTGTGAAGAAGGGGTCGAAGTTGATCTCCTGAGGCACCAGGCCCACGAGCCGCCGCGCGGTACGGAAGTCGCGGCGCACGTCCTGGCCGAAGACGGTGATGGTGCCGCCGGTGGCGTTCACCAGGCCAGTGATGCAGCCGATGAGGGTCGTCTTGCCGGCGCCGTTGGGACCGAGGAGAGCCACGATTTCGCCGCCGTCCACCTCCAGGGAGACTCGGTCGACGGCGCAGAAGTCGCCGTAGCGCTTGACGACCTGGTCACATCGGAGGGCGGGGGGCGTCATCGTCGGGGACGGTCCGAGAGCGTCGTTCGATCCTCGTGGACCGGGAACCCATAGCGCATCTCCACGGAGAAGGAAGCTGCTCCGCGGCGATGGGCGGCGGGGTGAGTTCGGACGCGGCGGTGGATCGAGGGGACGTCAGCTCGGAGGGTGGCGGAGGTGGAAGCTCTTGGGGCGGGTGAGCTGCTCGAAGCCGAGCTTCGAGAGCGTACAGCCGCGCCCCGAGTCCTTGACGCCGACCCAAGCCAGGTCGGGGTCGAGGTAATCGGCTCGGTTCATGAACACGGTGCCTGTCTCCAGGCGCCTGCCGATGCGCTGGGCGCGCAGGATGTCTTCGGTCCAGAGCGAGGCCGTCAAGCCGTAGCGGCTGTCGTTCATGAGCGCGATGGCTTCTTCGTCGCTTCGTACCTTCATGATTCCTACGACCGGGCCGAAGGTCTCCTCCCTCATGACGGTCATCTCGTGGGTGACGTCGACGAGCACCTGCGGGCTCAGGTAGGGCGGCGGCCGGTCCGTCCGCGGCGTCGTGATCAGCGGCTTGGCGCCCGAAGCCACGGCCGCGTCGATCTGGGCCTGGATCGCGGTGGCGTTCTGGGGCCGCACCACCGGGCCCAGGGTCGTGGCCTCGTCGCGTGGATCGCCCACGACGTACTTCTCGACGAGCGCGACGGTCGCGTCCACGAAGCGGTCGTAGAGCCGCTCGTGGACGTACACGCGCTCCACCGCGCAGCAGGACTGCCCGCTGTTGAAGAACGCGGCGTCGACCACGTTCTCGACCGTGTGCTCGAAGGGCGCGTCTTCGAGCACGTAGGCGGGATCCTTGCCGCCCAGCTCGAGCCCCATGCCGATGAAGCGCTCAGCGCCGGCCCGGTGCACGGCTCGACCGCCCTGGACGGACCCGGTGAACGCGACGAAGTCGACCCGTGGGTCGGCCACCATCTGCGCGACGAGCTCGTGGCTGCCGTGGATGAACTGCAAGACACCTGGAGGCAGGCCCGCTTCGTCGGCCGCTTCGACGAGACGCTCGCTGACCAACGGCGTTTGCTCCGAGTGCTTGAGGACGACGACGTTGCCGGCCAGCAGCGCCGGCACTACGGCGTTGACGGCGGTCAGCCAAGGGTAGTTCCACGGCGAGAGCACCAGGACCGTGCCGAGCGGTTCGCGGGTGATGTAGCGTGTGAAGCCCTCGCGGAGGGGAGGGTGCACGGCGGCGAGGCCCTCGGGGGCGAGCGCCATCATCCGTCGCGCTCGCTCCTCGAACCCGCCGATCTCGCCGGCGGAGTAGCGGCGGGGTCGTCCCATCTGAAGGGTCAGCTCGTCGGCGAGGACGTCCGTACGCGCCACCACGGCGTCGACGAGGGCTCCGACGAGCCGCGTTCGCTCCTCCAGCGGCGTCTCGCGCCACCGGGGCCCCGCCTCCCGCGCGGTAGAGAGGGTCCGCTCGGCATCGGCCGCCGTCGCCCACGGCCGCCGAACGACGACGGCGCCGTCGATGGGAGAGAGGGTCTCGAAGGTCTCGCTCATGACGGCAAGGAACACAGGCTGCGCGGGGCCGTCAAGCGCCCTCCCAAAGGGCGCGCCGGGGCACGGCCTGCGGGCTTGCGGTGGCGCGAGGGTCGAGCCACACCCCCGCCATGACGCACAGAGCGCTCGTTACCGGAGCCAGCGGTTTCGTCGGACGCCGGCTCAAAGAACGCCTCGAGGACGAAGGCTTCGAGGTCGTCGCCCTCCGCCGACCAGGGTCGCCGCCGACGTCGAGTGCGTCGGTCCAGTCGAGCTACGACGACCTGCCGAACTTGACGCGGATCATGAAGGAGGTGCGCCCCGATTACGTGTTCCACGTGGCCGGGGTGACGAAGGGCGTGCGGTATGAGGAC
>JALVDI010000235.1 GCA_027009115.1 Polyangiaceae bacterium
AACCACCGCACCCGGTACGATACCGAGCCGTTCTTCTCGCGACACATCACGCGCCAGCTCCAACGCATGCCCTGCTCGTGCCACAGCACATCCCCTCCATAGGCGAAGGCGCGCAGAGGGAAGAGCAGCTGCACGAGCGCGAACGCCCCGAGCACTGCGCCGAGGAGCAGCCGGCGGGCGCTCAGCGGTCGTGGCGCACCGGCTCGCTCCGGCGAGGCCACGGCCTCCTGGCGCAGCAAGCGCCGCGGCCAGGAAGGATCGAAGAAGACCGTCGCCGCCGAGACCATGATCCACGGGAACATCCCGATGTTGAACAGCAGCC
The DNA here is from genome assembly GCA_027009115.1 of Polyangiaceae bacterium. Classification (GTDB taxonomy): domain Bacteria; phylum Myxococcota_A; class Polyangia; order Polyangiales; family Houyiibacteriaceae; genus JALVDI01. Next base: position 323 of record JALVDI010000235.1, read on the forward strand.
CGACGGCGGTATGGAAGCCGAGGACGAGCGGGTAGGCCCACCGGCGCGTTCGGCGCAACGAGAGCCAGAGGGGAATCGTCGTGTCGAAGAGGAAGCCCCCCCAGCTCATGAGCCACGGCGCCCAAGGGGCGGCCAGCAGTGGCCCGAGGAGCGGCGCATCGGTGCGCGCCGACAGCCAGATCGACAAGGGCTGAGCGTGGAGGAGCCAGTCTCCCGTGAGCTTGGCGATGCCTGCATAGAAGTAGACGCAGCCGACCTGGAGGCGGAGCGCGCCGAGCATCCACACGGGGACCGTGCGGCGCCCGCCGAAGAGCCAGCCGTCAAGCCCGTGGACGCGTCCGAGGGGCATGAAGCACATCCACGCCGCCAGCACACTCAACAGGTAGTAGTGGTTGAGGTAGTTCGTAACGTCGATGAGCTCGATGTACGTAAAGAGCAGCAACCAAGCGACGATGGCCACCCGGTACAGCAGCCCGGCGGCGACGCACAAGGACAAACCGGCCAACCCAACGAACGCGAGCTTCATGCCCTCCGGCGAGAGCACCTCGACCCATTCGAAACCCCAGTACTTGAAGTGAAAGCGCGGCGCGACGAAGAAGCGCTCCACCCACCCATAGGCGAGGAAGCGCACGGCGCCCACGAAGCCCAGCAGCCCGAAGAGCACGCGAAAGGCCGCCAGCGACGCTCCATCCACCGGCGCCTGAAAGCGCGCGTCGAGGCTGCGCAGCCACCGTCGCATCAGTCGTTGTCTCCTTCGGCACGACGGGGGAGCTCGAGGTCGAGAGCGGTCACGACTTCGGTCTTGAAGAGGTCCGTCACCGCCTTGATGGCCTCATAGGTCGGCAGCAAGGCGTTCGGATCCGCCGCGAGGGCGGTTGGGATATCGATGGCGACCTCAGCGGCCCGCCGATCGGCCTCGTCGAGGAGCGTCGCCATGCGTGTCGCCGCAGCACCGGCCCCCACCTCGGCGAGCATCTCGTCGAAGCCGCGCCCGGCGCCGCTTCCCTCGAAGACGCGCCGAAACCCGAGGAGGTTGCCCCGTACGTTCGGCATCGAGTGATTGGCCCAGCGCGACTCGCGGAGCTCGGGGCACGTCGCCGCCATGCAGCCCGGCGCCAACCCGGCGGGCTCGGCGAGCTTCATGTCCTTCGTCTCCTTGTCGAGGTAGAACAGCGCATCGCTCAGCGCGTTGAGGGCCTCCTGAGCGCTCCCAAAGACCTCCGACCCTTCCCCGGCGCTGGCGAGGGCGTCGAGAAAGCCGCCCTCCCACCGCCGGACCAACTCGTCGGCGGCGCGGCGGACGAGGGTCGCCGCCGTCACAGCGTATGCGGCACGGCGCGCCGGGAGCTCGCCGACCACGGCCTCCCAGCTCCCGTCGCGGTTGATGCGACTGAGCGCAGCACACTGGTTCGCGGTGCCCTCGTAGAAGAGAAGATACTCGAGGGCATCGAGGCCGCGCACGTTGACGTTCTCTGCAGCGAAGGCGTCGACGTCTGCGTAAGCCCCCTCGACGAGCTCCTGGTCGACGCGGCACGGGTTCACGATGGGCCAGGAGTAGATCGCGTCGCGGAGATCTTCGCCTCCCACCGTCGTCCCCATCGGGCCCGCCGGACCGACCTGCATCACCTCCGCCTGCTGCCAGAGGTCCATGGCCGCGCGCCAGGCGTCCCGGGCCCCGTCCTGGTCCGCCGGCGCTCCGGACGCCTGCCATGCGGACGTCGCCTCCTGAAGGTTCGTCGCGGCGGCAGCGAAGTCGCGGAGCGTGGGGACCACGACCTGCCGCGCGATCGACGCGGCGGTCTCGCGCCGCAGCGCCGCGTCCGGTGGGGGCGGCGTCTCCGGGTTGCCCCCGCAGGAGAGCAGGAACAAGCAGAGCAACCCCCGGCGCATCACCAGGCCTCCACGTTCGCGGCCGAAAAGCCGTAGGCCTGGCGCATCAGCGCACGCGCCCGCAGCAGGTTCGCGCGGTACGCCGCCACCGTGACGGCGCCGTCCGCGAGCACCGGCCGATCGCCGAGCAGGCCGTGAAGCTCTTCGAAGAGGGTCCCGGCCCCCGAAGGAGCGTGCAGGGGCGAGCGCGGGTTGAACTGAAGGCCGAGGGCAAACCCCTTGAGCTCGGACCAGTGCTTGGCGTGGTCGACCAGCGCGTACTCGTCGCTCCCCAGGGCGTCCATGTCGGCGACCACCTCGTTGAGGTAGTGCACCACCGTCGCGGCGATCGCCGCTTCCCACGCCTGGACCGCTCGGTCGCGGTGGGCGCGAAGCTCGTCGAGCTCTTCGGCCGTGAGGGCCTCGCCGGCGCGAGCGATGAGCGCACGCCCCGCAACGAAGGCGCCAAAGGCGTCGGCGGTGAAGTCCGTGGGTTCGGCCGCAGCGCGATCCCGCTTGGCGGCGTTGATCGACGCCCCGAAGGCCACCTCCGAGAGCAGGTCGATGCGGCAGTCGCCGCTCGTGTCGTGCATGCCCTGCCAGTCCGGCCGCCCACCCTTGGAGGCGAGCTCGTCGTCGCTGTACTGGTCGTAGTCGCGGGGCGCACCGAAGTACCCGAAGCCTTCGTCCCAGGCATGCTCCAGTACCGTGTGCGCTGCGTCCCCATCCCGAGTGTTGGGGGAGCGCAGCCCCTTGCCTTCGACGTCGTCGTCGAGGTAGTCGTCGGTCCCTTGGCTGAAGGCGACGGCCATCCACAAGGTCTTCTCGATGAGCTCCTTCAGATCGAGGCCGTCCGCCGTCACGTACACCGGAAGCGCCTCGCCGTCCGGCCCAGTCGGCTGACTCCCTTCCGCGCGGAGCGCCGCGTTGCGTGCGAGCGCGTCGAAGAGCGCCTCGATGAGCTCCTGGGGCGAGTCGATGGGCTCGCCCTGGTGGATCGAGGTGTCGGACCAACCTCGGAAGTCGCCCCCGTCCCAGTCGCGGTGGTCGGTGACGTCGTCGTTGCCCGCCGTCTTGCCGGCGAGGTCCTTGCCGGCGGCGACGTCGTTCCAGGTGCGCTGGAGCGCCGGCGGATCGGTGTCCAGGCCGATGGGCTCATCGCCGTTGGCGTCTCCATCGAAGCGGTAGAAGAAGTCGAGGGCGCTGCGCACGGACTCGGCGGTCATCAAGCGCCCCGAGTCCACGTCCTCGCCCAGACCGTCGATGAAGGCATCCAGGCGCTGCACGAGCAGGTGCCGGAAGATCTGGCCCGAGTACGAGACGCTGGAGACGCCGGGCTCATAGCGACTCTCGAAGGCGTAGGTGGCGCTGCCGGCCGGCGCCTCGCAGCTCGAGCCGTCCGCCGGCCGCACGTCCGGGCCGGCTCCGGCGTCGCCCGGCGCGTCGGGACCGCCGGCGTCCGCCATCGAGGCGTCGTCGCCGCAACCGGCCAGGAGAAGCGCCGCCAAGACGCTATTGAAAATCACTTTCGACATGATCGCGCTCTACCTCGGCTTCTCGATGCTGCAAGTCGTTTTCAACAAGGCCCGTGAGA
>JALVDI010000236.1 GCA_027009115.1 Polyangiaceae bacterium
CGCATTCGATCGCCCACGGCCCGCGCTACCTCCAGGGCCTCGTGGTAGAGTTCGACGGCGCGACCGTGGTCGCCGTCGTCCTGGTGGATGGTGCCCAGGTTGTTGAGGGTCTGAGCGATGCCCGGGCGGTCACCGATCTCCTGGCGGATCAGCAACGCCTCCTGGAACATCTGCTGCGCTTCCCGGAAGCGACCCGAGTCCTGGTAGACGAGCCCGAGGTTGTTGAAGCTCAACGCGATCGAGCGACGGTCACCGAGCTCCTTGCGCATCTCGAGCGCCTTGAGCATGAAGCGCTCGGCGGCGGGATAGTTTCCGCGCATCCAGTGCACCTTGCCGATGTCGTCGATGGACGAGGCGACGCCGCGGGCGTCCTGCGCGGCCACGAAGAGCGCCTGGCCCGTCCCCAGGTGGCGCATGGCTTCGTCGAGGTGACCGATGCTGCGGTAGAGTCGCCCGATGCGGTTGTGCGCCACGCCTCCTTTGGCCTTGAGGTCGAGCTTGTAGGCGATGCCCAACATCTCGCGAAACGCCCGGAGCGCCTCGTCGTTGCGCCCCGAGAGTTGCAGCACGTCGCCAAAGTGATGCAGCGCCTCCAGCCGCAACGGGATGTCGACGTCACCGAGCAGGCGCAGCCCGCTCTCGTAGTACTCGGCGGCCTTGACGTTGGCGTAGCGGTCACGGGCTCGGTCGCCCGCTTCCAGGTAGTAGCGCGCGGCACGTTCGGCCTGCCCTCCCTCTTCGTAGTGCACAGCGAGCATTTCGAGCTGCTCCTCGCCGGACCCGGAGAGACGAAACTCGAGCCATTCGCCGACGGCCCGGTGGTAGCGACGCATGATCTGCCGATTGGTCAGCCGGTAGAGGGTCTCGCGCTCGAGGTTGTGCTTGAACGCGAACTCCGCCTCTCCTGGGATCGAGGAGTCCGGCATCGGCAGCACGTAGTCCCGCTCCGCCAGGCTCGCGAGCAGCTCCTGGTAGTGACTGACGAGGCTCTCGTGCCCACCCCAGAGGTCCGGCGTTTCGGCATCCAGGCGCGAGAGGGTGACGAGCGCTCCCAGCCAGAACACGCCGCCCATGGCCGAGGCTTTCTCCAGCAGCTCTCGCTCGGCCGGCGTCAGCGAGCTGATCCGAGCGCTGATGGCGTCCTCGACCGTGAGCGGCAGCTGGGCCGAGTCGAGCTTGTCCAGGTGCACGACCCAGCGATCGCCCTCCTCGGTGAGGGCCCCGCCCTCGAAGAAGGCCCGCACCATCTGCTCCAGGAGGTACGGGCTGCCGCCGGCGATGTCCACGGCGGCGTCCACCAGCTCGTCGGGGACCTCACCGGCGGGCTGCAGGAGCTTCTCCATGAGCGCCCCCGCGTCGTCGGGCGAGAGCGGGCTCAGCTCGATCTTGCGGTGATGCGGGCCCCGCAGCCAGTCGCTGCGGCGAGCGAGCAGCTCCGGGCGGGCGACGCAGACGAGGAGGATGGGCGCGTCCCGCAGCGACTCGATCAGGTAGTGGACGAGCTCGAGGCCGTCGTCCTGAGCCAGGTGGAGGTCCTCGAAGGCGAGCACCAACGGTCGCTTCTGCGCGTCGACCTCGAAGAACTTCCGGAGCACTGCGCGGCTCACCTGCGCCTGCTGCTCAGGTTCCGTCTCGAAGGCCTTGGCGAAGGGCGAGTCGTCGAAGTGCAGTCCGAGGTAGGCCCCGAGGAAGTGCAGGAACTCATTGACTCGGTGGTCACCAAGAGTGTCGGTGACGGCCTTGCGGAAGACCTCTTTGGCTTCCTCCGGTGGGGTTCCCTCGATGAGCCCGAAGCGGGCCTTCAGGATCCGCTGGACGACCCCAAAGGCGGCGGCGTTGGGGCGGCAGACTCCTCGGAAAGCTCGGACGCGGCGCTCTCGTTGCTGGACCCGGTCGAGGAACTCCTGCAGCAGCCGAGTCTTGCCGACCCCTGGGCTCCCGATCACGGTGACCGCCTGCGGCTGCTTCGTCGCCAGGGCGCGCCCAAAGGCGTCGTCGAGCTCCCGTAGCTCCGGACCCCGGCCCACGATGGGCACCTTGCTTCGTCGCTCCTGCATCATCCGCTCGCCCTCGCAGCCCGATCGCCGGGCTGGGCCGAGCATACACCTCTGGCACGCTCGTTCCCACGGTGACCAGGCGCCGCGTCCGAACCCATCCGCGACGCCGCGGGCAGCTCATCGCAGCCCTCGCAGAGGCCGCCATCGCCCGCGTTCGTACTCGACGATCCAGGCGTCCTGACCCTCGCGGGCGACGAGGAAGACCCGCCCGTCAGCCGCGGCGAGGAGGGGCCGGCCGCACATGCCCGTCGGCTCGCCGGTGAGCGCATCCGTGTCGAAGCAAGGTGCCGGAAAGCGAATCGCCCCGGCGCCCTCCCCGAGCAGGCGGACGGCGATGGCTCCCCGCTCGCTCTCGGTCCACGCCACCATCGCGCCCGCTCCATGGGGGGCCACGTCCCACCGCCATGCCCTGGACGCGACCGCGAACCACGGCCCGCAGCCGTCGGGCGTACAGGCGAGCGCCTGAAGGCCCCCTCGCCCCTCGGCCACGACGAACGCTCCCCCGTCGACCCGGACAAGCCGCACGGCACCTGTCCCGGGGACGTCTCGACGGGTAACGATCCGTTCTTCGTGGAGGACCACGAGCTCCGTGCCCCACACCGCGAGCCAGGGTCCGTCGCGCCCAAACCCCCGCGCTCCCCGGAGCGCGGCGAGGCGTCGGTGCTGCCCTGCCCGCAGGCGGTGGAGCGCCTCCTCGGCGATCCACCAGGCGGCTTCGTCGCCCGCTTCGGCCCGCAGCGCCCCGGGGAGAGGCCAGGCGAGGTCCGGGGGCTGCGGCGGGGCCTCCGCGGGCTCCTGCCCCGAACGCCCACGCTCCCGGCGGTCCGTCCGGGCCACAGACGGGGGCAGAGTAAAGCGGCGCAGCTCGACGCCTCCGGTGGTGCGCGCCGCGACCCAGACGTGGGGCGCCGCCAGCAGCACGCTTCGCGATCCCCACGAGGGGTGGCTGGCGAGCCAGCGAGGCGTCGGTGTGACCACGCTCTCATCGCTCAGGGGCGCGAGGCCGAGGGCTCTTTGTGCGCACCCTTGGGGCCCGCAGCGGGCCTCGGCGGTCCACCAGAGAAGCCACGGCGTGCGCCCGTCGTGGACCGTCCCATGCAGCGCGGCGGGGCGGCGAAAGCGGCGTGGATCGAGCCGCCCTCCCCCGACCCGCACCCAGCTCAGCGCACGTTCGCCCCGAGCGAGGAGCTCCACGCCGTCGGCCCAGCCGCGCACTTCGAGCGTCGCGCTCGGTTCGAGCTGCAGTGGGATCCGCTCGGGGAGCACGGCGCTCGGTCGTCGGTTCAGCAGCACGGCCGGCGCCCGCAGGCGGTCCTCGGCGCTGGCCTCCCGCGCCAGCACGGCCAAGGCCGCGCTCAGCCGGAGCATCGCCAGGCGCGGCCGGGTCGGTACGAGACCCGCCGAGGAGGAGGCCTGGCGCAGCTCCTGCCGCACCACCTCGACGGCCCGCCGCGCGTCCGCCTCGGCCGCGCGGACCGCCGGGAACACGAAGAAGACCGGCGGCGGGAGGACGGCGTCGGCGAGGGGCGCGCAGCGCTCCGGCCACCCCGGCTTGCGGGAGGCGTCGGCGTAGTGAGCGAGGTCCCCCGCGGGCAGAGTGAGCCCCGCTGCCGGGTTGGGCTCGGCCTCCCAGAGGCACGCGGCGAGGGCCCCGAAGCCTCGGCGCGCATGGACTGCCCGGTTCCGTCCGCGCTGCCAGGGTCCGCCCACCATCCCCAGCAGCACCAGGGCGTTGCCGACGATGGCCGCTGCCCAGGTGCGGCGGCGACGGAAAGCGAGGCGCCGAAGGGCGTCGGGATCGAGCGTGTCCAGATCGACCACCAGGCGAACTTATAAGGCCCTTGGCGGAACAGCTCACGGGCTTCGCGTGTCGAAGCGACGATGGATTCTCCTCAGACGCCCCCTTCGCCCGAGGACGCCGGTAGCCACGATCGGGTGGCGTCGCTACACTCCGCCTGCCCTCGAGGGGCCCTCCCCGCCGCTGAGGCGCCGCGACCTACCTCCATGATCAACCGCAAGACGCTCTGGAAACCCGCCCTCGGCCTCGTTGCCGTGGTCGCCGCCTTCACGCTGACCTTCGTCCGGAACGAGCCCAACGGCCTCGACGTGGACATCGACACGTCCTCGCGGGCGCAGGCAGCGCGCAACCAGGACCCCTACGATCTCACCCAGCTCCAGGTTCTCAACCGCGCGATTCTGGAGGTGAACGAGCACTACGTCGAACCCGAGCGCATCGACCATCCGAAGATGCTTCTGGCGGGCCTCAACGCCATCCAACGCACCGTCGCGCCGGTCATCGTCCGCTACGAGGAGGGCGATCCGACGCTCACGCTGCAGGTCAACGACCAGCGCCACGAATTCCCCGTGGCGGTCAATAGCCCCTGGTCGCTCTCGCGCCGCTTCCGTGAAATCTTCGCGTTCCTGCAAGAGCACCTCAACGAGGAGGACGTCGAGCTGCGCGACATCGAGTACGCCGCGGTCAACGGCATGCTCTCGACCCTCGATCCGCACACCGTGCTGCTGACGCCCGACGTCTTCGAGGAGATGCAGATGAGCACCCGGGGCGAGTTTGGCGGGCTGGGCATCGTCATCTCCATCCGAGACGGCCACCTCACGATCATCCGCCCCATGCCCAACACCCCCGCGTCGCGCGCCGGGCTCCAGCGCGGAGATCGCATCGTAAAGATCAATGACGAGTCGACGCTGAACATGCCGCTCTCCGAAGCCGTCGATCGCCTTCGGGGCCCTCCCGGATCCAGCGTCACGGTGTGGATCAAGCGCAAGAACGACCGAGGCCAATACGGTCGCGAGCGCCGCGTCGACCTCGTTCGTGCGGTCATCCACATCGACTCCGTCGAGTCGCGCATGCTCGCGGACGGGGTCGGCTACATCAAGATCAACAGCTTTCAGGGCAACACGTACGAGGATCTACGGCGCGCCCTGGCGGAGCTGCACCGCGAGGAGCTGCGAGGGCTCGTCCTCGACCTGCGCGACAACCCGGGCGGTCTGCTCGAGCAGTCCGTCCGCGTCGCGGACACCTTCCTGACGAGTGGGACCATCGTCACGACCGCCAGCAACGACCCCCGCCAGCGCGATGAGAAGTTCGCGCACGCCGAGGGCACCGAGCCAAACTACCCCATGGTGGTGCTCATCAACGGCGCGAGCGCTTCGGCCAGCGAGATCGTGGCGGGGGCCCTCAAGAACCACGACCGCGCCCTCGTGGTGGGTCAGCGGAGCTTCGGCAAGGGCTCGGTGCAGGTGCTGAACAACTTCCCGGATGGTTCGGCCCTGAAGCTCACCGTGGCTCAGTACCTCACCCCCGGGGACGTCAGCATCCAGGGGGTCGGCATCGTTCCGGACATCGCCATCGATCCGATGACCGTGGACCCGGAGGACATGGATCTCGCCGTCGATCCGGAGGCCTATCTTCGGGAAGCGGACCTGCGCTCGGCGCTCACGAACAACCGGGCCCGCCAGGCGGATCGCCCCTCGGAGGTGGTGCGCTACTACCTCGACCGGGAGATGCGCCAGCGGCTCCGGGAGGCGGATCCGAACGACCAGGAGAACGAGGAGGAGGACGAGTTCCTCACCCGCTTCTCCCGGCAGCTGCTCTCCCGCGCGCCGCGCCCCGGTCGCCGCGAGATGCTCACCGACGCCCAGCCGGTCCTCCAGGCCATTCGCGACGAGGAGATGGGCAAGGCTGTCGCCGAGCTGCGCCGGCTCGGCGTGGACTGGAGCACCGGCCCCGACCGCGGCCCGAGCGAGGTCCAGGTAGAGGTGTCCACCGTCCCCGCCGGAGAGGTCGGGCGCGCGGGCGATCCCTTCGCCCTACGGGTGCGCGTGACCAACACGGGGTCGGCTCCTCTCTACCGGCTCACCGGCACGACGAAGAGCGACTATCGGCTTTTCAACGGCCGCGAGCTGGTGTTCGGGCGGGTCAACCCGGGCGAGACAAAGGAGTGGACGACCACCCTCGGGGTCTGTACGACGGACTCGGAGACCGACCGCCGCGTCTGCGCGCTCCCCAAGGACACCCCGGCCCGCGCCGACGGGATCCGCATCGAGTTCGAGGAGCTGCACGGTCACACGCCGCCGCCGGCGGAGGTCCGGACGAGGGTCGAAGCGCTGCCGAGACCCCAGTTCGCCTACTCCCTGCACGTGGTCGACGATGTCCGCGCCAACGGCGATGGGCGCCTGCAGCGCGGTGAGCACGGGAGCCTCTACCTGCATGTGCGCAACGTGGGGGAGGGGCGCAGCTACGCGACCCACGCCAACCTCCGAAACCTCTCGGGCCGAGGAGTGCTGTTGCGCGACGGGCGCTTCCGCATCGACGACATGCAGCCGGGCGAAGAGCGAGTCGTGCACTTCACGTTCGAGGTGCTCGACGACTTCGAGCGGGACGAAGCGAAGCTCGAGGTGAGCGTCATCGACGCCGACCTCCGTGAGTCGGTCACCGAGAAGGTCGAGGTCCCGGTAGCCGGCGCCGCCGAGGACCCGCATCCTCGACGAGGTCGCGTCTACCTCGCGGACGGCTCGGTGATTCACAGCCGCCCGGAGGCGGAAAGTCCCGTCGTGGCGCGCGTCGTGGGGGGCGTCGCCCCGGTGCCTGCGGAGGCCGAGCTGGGAGGCTTCGTGAGGGTGCGCATCGGCGAGTCGGAGGTGGGCTGGGTCCCGACCCGGGCGCTGCAAAGTGCCGGCGGCGGGGGCCGCATCGACCACCTGCTCAACCACATGCCGCCTCGCCTCCAGGTCCAGGACGTCGCCCTGGTGACCCGGGAGCCCCAGTTGCGGCTCCGCGGCCAGGCACGGGACGAGCAACTCGTCCGCGATCTCTACATCTTCGCCGGCGCCCGCAAGGTGTTCTACCACTCGACCCGCGGGCAGACGGACCGACACCGGGCGAACTTTGATGCCGAGGTCCCCCTGCACCCAGGGATCAACTACATCACGGTCTTCGCCCGGGAGGACGACGACGTCATCAGCCGCCGGCTCCTGGTCGTTCGCCGTGACGGGCCCGACGGATCCCTTCTGGAGACCCCTCGCTTCGATGAGGAGTTCTGGGACGGCGCGCACTGAGCTCCCGCGAACCGTTGCCGAATTCCTGACTCCCCGGCGCTCCTCCTCTAGCCTTGGAGGGTGGGCGCCGCCCCCAAGCTCGATCCCAAGCGCTCCCTGGCCCGCCGCTGCCCTGCCTGCGGTGTCTCCTATCGCGCCAGCCGCCAGACCTGCGCACGGGATGGGGTCCCCCTCGTCGATGTGCCGCGCGATCCTCTCTTGGGAACGGTTCTCGGCGAGACGTACCGCATCGACAGACCCCTGGGGCGAGGCGGCATGGGCGCCCTCTACGTCGCCACGCACCTGAGGGTCGAGCGTCCGGTGGCGGTCAAGGTGCTGCACGCCGCCTTCGCCGACCACGACCTTGCGCTGGCTCGTTTCTACCGCGAGGCCCGGGCGATGGCGCGGATCCGCTCGCCCTATGTCGTCCAAGTCTTGGACGCCCTGCGCACCGAGGACGGACGCCCTTGTCTGGTGGTGGAGCTCGTCGACGGTGAGGACCTGCAGGCGAGGCTGCGCGGCGGAAGGCTCGAGCCTGACGAGGCCCTCGAGATCGCCGAGCAGCTCTGTCGGGGGCTCGAGGCCGCGCATGCCGCCGGCGTCGTTCACCGCGACCTAAAGCCCAGCAATGTGCTCATCGATGCGGCCGGCGTCGCCAAGGTGGTCGACTTCGGCGTCGCCCACCTGGACGGAGACGCGCAGCTCACCCAGAGCGGCACGGTCGTCGGGACGCCGGCGTACATGGCCCCGGAGCAGGTCCGCGGTTCGGCCACCGTCGACGCCCGCGCCGATGTCTACGGCCTGGGCGCGGTGATGTACTGCGCCCTCACGGGCCGAGCGCCCTACGAGGGGACGGCCCCGACGGAGATCCTGAGCCAGGTCTTGGACTCGTCGCCGCCCCCTCCCCGAACCTTGCGTCCCGATCTGCCTGCGGACGTCGAGTCCTGGCTGATGCGCGCCATGAGCCGCGACCCCGCCACGCGCTTCGAGAGCGCCCGCGAGATGGGCGAGGCCGCCCGCCGCCTTCGGATGCGTCGGGCCGCGCCCCTGCCCTGGTCGTCGGGCACGCGGGCGCGGGCGGTGGGGTGCGCCCTGGGGCTCGCTGGGCTCGTCGGTCTTTCCCTCACACATCAGTGGGGCGTGTCCCCCTGGGTGGCGCTGATGAGCGCGGTGGCCGTGGGCGCGGGCCTGGTTCGCCGGGGGCTCGGCGTCGATCGCCCCGGCCCCTGGGCGCTTGCCCCCTTCGCGGCCGGCCTCGGGCTCACCCTCGCCGTGGGGCTGCTCGCGCTCCTCGGCGTCGAGGCGCCCTGGCTCGCCGCGGTGGGGGCGCTGCTCGGGTGGCTGGTCGGGCGCCACCGCGCTCCGCTGGCGCCGCCTCTCAGCGAAGCCGCTCGAACGCGGTGAGCCCCTCCACGTCGAGCCCCGCCGACATCGGGTCGAGCTGCAGCTGCCCCTCCGGCGAGTCGTGGAGCCTCCCGAAGATCCAGCGAACGGAGCAGCTCGCCGCCAGCGTCCCCAGGCGCTCCGCGACCCCCTCCTCGAAGCGAAGCGCGAGGGTGTCACCGGCGGGCGTCATGAGCACCTGATGATGCGTGTCGACACGCGCCGCCCGCACGAGCGCCACGGGTTCGGCGAGGGCAGGGAACGCCTTGAGCTCGCTCCGATAGCGCGGCCCGAGGTCCTCGGCGCTGTGCGCTGCCACGCTCGCGACCTGCTCCCAGGTGCCCGATGTCAGGTCGATCTCCACGCTGTACTGGAGCGGTCGCAGACGGCGTGGAGCCGGCCCTGGATGGAGCTCGGCGAGCCCCACCACGAGGCGCCGTGGGCACGGACCCACCGACCCCGGCGTCGCCCGAGGACGCTCTTCGGCGAAGATCTCGCCGCTCGCTAGCTCGAGCAAGTAGCGCCGCTGCAACCCATGGCGTTCGACGCCGGCGACCCACTCGCGCCCCACCTCGACGAGGGCCCGTTCCTGGAGCGTCTCACGGCCCAGGTCGAGGTCCGTCGGGCGGCCAAGCCAGGCCGCTAGGTGCCTACGAGCCTCCGGGCTGATCTCTCCCTCACCCTCCGCCCGCACATTCTGCACGAGCCGCGAGGCCCCATCGAGGAGCCGCGCCGCCGTGTGCACATCCCGTTCGGCGAGGGTGACCCGGAGGCGCCCGATGAAACGCCCGAGCCCTGGCGGAGGTGGCTTGCCCGCCGCCTCGAGGACCCCCTCGATCGCCTCGTCAACGCTTACCGTGCCGTACGCTTCCGCCACGCCGTGCCGGACGATCGCCAGCAGCAAATCGTCGACGGCGGCGGCCAACTCCTCCCGCGGACTGGCCGAGACGCTGGGCGGTGGGATGGTCGGCCCCGCGGCGCTCGGGTGGCGCTGCTCGTACACCCCGGCGAGCACCTCGAGTGCCGCCTGCACGTGAGGACCCGCGGTGTTCCCATCGCTGCACACGGCGAGGAGGCCTCCGTCGCGCCGGAGGGTCAGCGTGACCAGCTCCGTGCGCCCCTCGCAGCTCACCTCGAAGGTGGCGCTGCGCACCTCGCTCGCCGGGCTCTCGTCGAAGCCCGCCAGCAGCTCTCGAGCCGCCACGATCAGGTTCATGCTGCCCTCTGGAGCGCCTTGCGACGCCGCTGCAGCTCGAAACGCACGGCCGAGGGGGCGCGCCTGAGGTCGAGGTCGAGGACCTCTCCGAGGAGCCCCCGAGCCACGTCCCGGCGCCCTTCCCGCTCGACCTGCTCGGCGCGCCGAAGGAAGCATTGCGCCAGCGCGCGGACGAAGATCGGGTTGCGTTCGATCATCCTGCGGTCGATCTCGATCGCTCGGCGGAAAGCGGCCAACGCCTTGGCGTGGAGGCGACGTCGAGCGTAGGTCATGGCGATGGCGACCCACGGTCGGGCCCACTCCGGGCGGAGTTGCGCTGCGCGCTCGAGACGGGCGATCCCCGGGCGTGCCCCGCCGAAGGCGATCCAGAGCTGACCCATGAGGAAGTAGCGCAGGGCCCGTACCTTGGCGCCGAAGGAGGTGACCGGCCGCTTCTCCTCGACCTTTTGGATGGCCCCGGCCTCCTCTTCCTCGACGCTCGCGTCCGCTTCCTCCCCCCGCAGCTCCAGGCGCGTCAGGATGGCCGCACGGGCTTCGTCGATGGCCCCGAGCATCGCGGACACCTTGGTCCGCCGCTCGAGGGCGCGGAGGGCCGGGAGCGCCCGCCCGTCCCCGATGCGCGCGAGGGTCGTCACGGCCTGCGCTGCCAGGCGCCGGTCTTCGAGGAGCGCCGCCACCCGTTCGGTGTCCTCGGGCCCGCCCAAGGTTTCGAGAGCCTCGAGCGCCGCACTGCGCACCTCGACATCCTCGCGATCGAGCAGCTCCCGGACGTAGTCGAGTCCCCGCTTGTCGCCGTGCCCTCCCAGGGCGCCCGCGAGGACCGTGCGCGTGACCTCTACGACGTTGCGGTCGTAGGCCTGCCGCAGCCCGGGGCGCACGCGGGGGTCGTCGATGCGGCGTAGAGCGCGCGCGGCTTCTTGAACGATGGCCGAGCTCCCGCTGTGAAGCAGGGCGATGAGAGAGGGGACGAGGCGTGCGTCCCCGGCGTAGCGGATGGACTCGAGCAGCGCGCGGCGATCCTCCCGCGAGCTCACACCGTCGTCCCCTTCGAGGACCGCCGTCACGTGGTAGACGACACAGTCGGGGAGCTCGCGCGCACGCAGGAGCAGCAGCGCGCGTTCGTCGCCGGGCAGATCGCTGATCGGCTCGACGGTCTGCTCTCCGGTCCAGAACGTGTCGATGGCTTCCTCGAGCTCCGTCACGGCGCGGCGCCAGCGCTCGCGTTCGGCCCGTGCCTTGCGGCCGACGGGGCCGCCGAGCTTCTCGCGGACCCGGGCCACGTCCTCGTCGATCTCGACGTCGCGGATCGTCTCCAAAGTCTGGACGACCAGCCGCGCCTGCTCCCGTGACAGGCTGTCCAGGCGCTCGCCAACGCTGCGAAGGGCCGCCCGACGCTGCCGGAGGGTCCCGGCGCGCACCAGGCCAAGGAGCGTGGTCAGGTCGAGCTCGTCGACCACGATGGTGTCCCGACCACCGGTTTCGATCCGCCCCAAGAGCGACGAGTCCGCCGGAACGAGCTGCGACTCCTCGTTCGTCTCCTCCGCCGAGCCGGGGGGCGGCATGGGCGGGCCCTCCGCGCGCCCCGCCTCGGCCAAGTGACAAGCCGCCAAGATCTGGACGAGCGAGCGTGCGACGACCCGGTCCTCGGCCTCGTCGCTGAGCCCAAGCTCGTCCCGAACCGGGGCGGCCTCGCCCGCGCCCAGCCCGGCTTCGAGCGCGGCCGCCAGACGTTGGACCTTGGGCTCGAAACGCGAGCTCATGGCCGGACGCTCACCAGCCCACGGCCGCACGCCACCCACAGCTCCCCTTGCCTCGCGCAGAGGGCGCGCACCCGCTGGTCCGCCCCCACGGCGCGAAGCGTTCGGGGGGTCTCCCCGAAGAGCTCCGTCAGATCGACCACCGTCGACCCCTCTCGGAGCACCACCCCGCGATCGTGCCGAGGGTCGTGGGCGGCGCCGTAGAGCACCCCGTCGACGAACGCGCCGAGGTGCGTCCCGGCGAGCGCCGGAACCCGCCGCCACACCCCGCCGTCGAAGAGCAAGGGCCCTCGGAGGTCCGTCGCGACGAAGACCCCGACACGGCCGCCGCCGACAGCGAGGCGCGCACCCGCCACGCCGCCTGGGCACGGCGGAGCCAAGGGCTCGAAGGCGCCGCTGCCTGTGGCGCGCATCGCCTCCAAGCCCTCGTCCGCCTGGAGGATGACCAGGTGGCCGTCGTCGACCGTCATGTCGAGGACGGGTTCGAGCTTTGCCTGGCGCCAGCTATCGCCCCGGTCGTCGCTCCGGTAGAGCGTATCCCCTGCGAGCAGCCACAGGCGGCCGCAGGCGTCGAACGCGACCCGGCACGGTGACGGTTTGTGGCCCCGCCAGGTGTTGATGGCCGTGAAGCTCTCGCCTCCGTCGACGGAACGGTGGACGCCGCCGAGCCAGGTCCCCACCGCGACGGTGCGGCTTCCCGACTCGACCGCGACGGAAACCAGCGTGTGTGTCTCGAGGCCGCGCGCCGCCATGGCCTCCGGGCGACCGTCCGTGAATCGCCCCAGGACGTCGCCGGCATACCAGAGGCGGCCTTCGTCGGCAGCCAGGTCCTCGACGACTCCCGTCGTCAGGACGCGGCTCCGGCCTACCGCGTCCGGCGGGAGCGCCACACCGTCTCCCCCGCAGCCCAGCCCCACCTCCCCGTCTTCCCCAAGGTCGAGGTCGTCGGCCGTCTCCTCGTCGGAGTCGTCGCCCTGAACCGCGAGTGGCGGCAAGCCCCGCGGCGCGTCGTCCCCATCGAAGGCGAGCAGGGGCTCGTCCTCGGGTCCCTCGTCGTCCGGCTCGCTGCCGTGGCCACCGAGCCCAGGCAGGTCCACGAGCCCCACCTCTGCCTCGAAGAGCCCCTCCTCCGCCTCCCCACCGTCGGTCCATCCGTATTCGCTCGCGTCGTCGAGATCGATCTGCCCTGCGAGATCGACGACCCCGTCGCCGGCGAGCGCGTCGTCGAGCAGACTCGAACTCTCCTCCTCGTCCAGGTCCAAGAACGTAGCGGGATCGACGTCGTCGAGGCCGACCTCGTCGTCGAGCCCCACCTCCTCGGGTTCGTGCGCCCAGCTGGGGTCCAGCTCCGCCCTTGGATCGTCGACGCCCACGGCTTCGGCCTCCCCGACGCAAGGCAGTGGCGGCAGGTCGACCGTGTCGTCGTCCGGTTCTTGGTCGGTCGGGTCAACAGGCACGCGTGGTCCTCGCGATCCTAGCTCAGGGCCAAGGGCACGTCAGATTCTGCGCCAGTGCCGCGGTGTCCCATCCCCGCAACTCCAAAGCCTCAACGCGCGA
>JALVDI010000237.1 GCA_027009115.1 Polyangiaceae bacterium
TCGCCCGGCGCGTCGGGACCGCCGGCGTCCGCCATCGAGGCGTCGTCGCCGCAACCGGCCAGGAGAAGCGCCGCCAAGACGCTATTGAAAATCACTTTCGACATGATCGCGCTCTACCTCGGCTTCGCGATGCTGCAAGTCGTTTTCAACAAGTCCCCGTGAGATCCCTCGCGCCTGCGCTGCAACCGCGCACTCGCCGCCGGCCCATCGATGTCCGCCGCCGCCCGCAGAGCACACGAAGGGCCCGCTCGATCCTCCCGCCCGAGGACACCCCCGGCCACACACACGCCGGTCGGCCCGGGACCGTGGTTCCGTTGAAGCGGGAGACATTCCCCCGGCCACACACACGCCGGTCGGCCACCTGCGGCCTTCGCCATGTCCGCAGCAGGCCCCGGGCGCGCACGCACACGCCGGTCGGCCCGGCGCTCCGCGCGCTGCAAGCGCTCCCGGAAAAACGCGCGCCGTTCAGCGCGCCTGCCAGCCGATGTCTCGCCGCAGCTGCCGCCCGGAAAAACGCACGCGGTCGGCGGCCGCGTACGCCCGCTCCGCAGCCTCGGCGATGCTGGCTCCCGTGGCCGTCACACAAAGCACGCGACCTCCAGCGGTGAGGATCGCGTCTCCCTCGCGGCGAGTGCCCGCGTGAAAGACGACGACGCCCTCGACGGCGGAGGCCTCCTCGAGCCCTTCGATGCGCTCCCCGGTCCGGTACGCGCCCGGATAGCCGCTGGACGCCAGCACCACGCAGAGCGATGCCGGCGCGCTCCACAGCGGCTCCACGCCGGAGAGATCGCCGCGCGCCGCGCCGTCGAGCAGCTCGACCACCGAACCGCCCCAGCGGGCCATCAGACACTCTGTCTCCGGGTCCCCGAAGCGGACATTGTACTCGAGCACCTGCGGGCGCCCGTCGACGATCATCAGGCCGACGAAGAGCGCGCCGACCAGCGGCTGGCCCTCGGCGCGGAGCTGGCGAAGGGTGGGCCGGACGACCTCCTCGACGATCGCCTCTTCGAGGGCCGTGTCCACCATCGGCGGCGGCGAGTACGCGCCCATCCCGCCGGTGTTCGGGCCCTTGTCTCCGTCGAAGGCGCGCTTGTGGTCCTGCGCGGGAGCAAGCGCCACGAAACGTTCCCCGTCGGACACGACGTGGTAGCTCACCTCGGGCCCCAGCAGCCGCTCCTCGATGACGACGCGGGCACCGGCGTCGCCAAACTGACGCCGCTCCATCAGGCGCTCGATGGCGTCGACGGCCTCGCCCCCGTCCGCAGCCACCGTGACCCCTTTGCCGGCGGCCAGGCCGTCGGCCTTGACCACCAGAGGTCGCCCCGCGCGGCGGACGTACGCCTTCGCCGCGGCAGCGTCGTCAAAGACCTCGAAGTCCGCCGTGGGCACGCCCGCGCGCCGCATCAACTCCTTGGCGTAGACCTTCGAGCCTTCGAGGCGCGCGGCCTTCTTGCGGGGACCGAAGGCGCGGACACCCGCCTGGCCGAGGGCGTCCACGAGCCCCGCGACGAGCGGCGCCTCGGGACCCACCACGACCAAGTCCACACCGAGACGCCGCGCCAGGGCGACCTGCCCAGGGACATCGCTCGCGTCGACGGCGTGGTTGACGGCGACCTCCGTGGTCCCGCCGTTGCCCGGCGCGACGTGAACTTCGGCGCCCTCCCCCGCGAGGCGCCACGCGAGGGCGTGCTCACGAGCGCCCGAACCGACGACCAGGATCTTCATGGTCATCCGTGCTTGAAGTGACGCACACCGGTGAAGACCATGGCGATGCCGTGGGCGTCGCAAGCCGCCACGACCTCGTCGTCGCGCTTGCTTCCGCCAGGTTGGACGACCGCGGTGACCCCCGCGGCGTGCGCCGCCTCGATGCCGTCGGCAAAGGGGAAGAAGGCGTCCGACGCCATCGCCGCGCCGCGGGCGAGCTCGCCGGCCTTCTTGTGCGCGATCTCGACGGCCAGCACCCGGGACATCTGGCCCGCACCGATACCAACGGTCCGGTCTTCCTTCGCGAAGACGATGGCGTTGGACTTGACGTGCTTGCAGACGAGCCAGGCCAACTCCATGGCGCGCTGCTCCTCCTCCGTCGGTGCCCGCTTGGTGACGACGCGCCCCTGCGCGACCTCCCCGGGCCCTGTCGTATCCCGGTCCTGAACCACGAGCCCCCCGCTGATCCGCTTGTAGTGGAAGTCGGGCACGCCGCCAGGGAGCCACCCGCCGAGGGAGAGGAGGCGCAACGCTTTCTTCTTGCGCAGCAGCGCCAAGGCGTCTTCCTCGAAGGACGGAGCGATCACGCACTCGATGAAGGTCTCGAGGATCTTCTCGGCGGCCCGCGCGTCCACCGGGCGGTTGAGAGCGACGATGCCGCCGAAGGCGCTGAGAGCATCCGCCTCCCGCGCCCGCACATAGGCTTCGGCGAGGGTCGCGGCGGTGGCCACGCCACAAGGGTTGGTGTGCTTGACGACGACCGCCGCCGGCCCCTCGAACTCGCGCACGCACTCGAGGGCCGCGTCGGCGTCCACCCAGTTGTTGAAGCTGAGCTTCTTGCGACCGATGTCGACGGAGGTGGCGCGGGCGAGGGTTCCCGGAGCAGCCCCCGGCTCGACGTAGAAGGCTCCCTTCTGGTGGGGGTTCTCACCGTAGCGAGCGTCGTAAGCCTTCTGGAATTGCAGGGTCAACGTCCCCGGCAAGGGCGCGCGCCGACCTTCGTCGTCGAGGCTGGTGAGGTACGCCGCGATGGCCCCATCGTAGGCGGCCGTGTGCGTGAAGGCCTTGCCCGCCAGGCGACGTCGCAGAGCCAGGTTCGTGCCGCCGGCCTCGAGGGCCTCGAGGATCGCCGCGTAGTCGTCGGGGTCCGTCACGACGGTCACCCGGCCGTGGTTTTTGGCGGCGCTGCGCACCATGGACGGGCCACCAATGTCGATGTTTTCGAGGACCTCGTCATGGGGCGCGCCCTTCGCGACCGTCTGCTCGAAGGGGTAGAGGTTCACGACGACCAGGTCGATGGGGCGCCCGCCCAGCGCCTCCAGCTCGCGCCGATCGCTCGGGGTGTCGCGCATGAGCAGCCCGCCATGCACCCGCGGATGGAGGGTCTTGACCCGTCCGTCCATCACCTCCGGAGACCCGGTGAAATCGGAGACCTCGACGACCTCCACGCCTCCGTCTCGGAGCGCCCGGGCGGTTCCGCCCGTCGAGAGGATCTCGACACCATGCGCCGCGAGCGCCCGACCGAGCTCGACGACGCCCCTCTTGTCGGACACCGAGATCAACGCACGCTCGATTCGAACGATGGCTGCCACACCGCACCTCCTGGTCCTGCGGCCCGGTAGCATGGATCGTGCGCGATTGCAGTGACGGAGCGGTGACGGATAGGCAACGAAACGAAACACATCGTACGAGCCGTCGTCAGGCAGTCGGGAGGATGACGAAGGCACGGCCCTTCCACCGCGATGGATTCCGCACTATGGCTCAGGGGTGCGGACCGAGGACCTCGACTACGACCTCCCCCAGGCGCAGATCGCCCAGGCGCCCCTGCCGCGGCGGGACGCTGCCCGGTTGCTCGTCGTCGCCCCCGGCGGTGCTCTCCACGACCGCACGATCGGCGACCTCCCCAGCCTCGTCGAACCGTCGCTGCTCGTGGTCAACGACACCCGGGTCCTCCCCGCCCGCCTCATCGGCGCCAAGCCCACCGGGGGCCGAGCCGAGCTGCTGCTCGTCGAGCGCCGGAGCGCCCCGGGCCCGCGGGAGCGCTGGCTCGCCATGGGCCGGGCGTCGAAAGGCCTGAGGCCGGGAACCCGGGTGCGCTTCGATGGGCTCGAGGCCGAAGTGCTCAGCCGCTCAGGAGACGGAACGGTCGAGGTCGAGCTGCGCGCCACCCACGGCCAGGCGACGGAGCGTGTCGAGGCGATCGGCGCGATGCCCCTGCCGCCCTACATCCGTCGACCCGCGGCTGCGGCGGACCGAGAGCGCTACCAGACGGTCTTTGCCCAGGAGCCCGGCGCGGTCGCGGCGCCCACCGCGGGGCTTCACTTCTCCGAGACCCTCATCGCGGCGCTCGAGCGCCAGGGCCATCGCTTCGCCCGGGTGACGCTCCACGTGGGACCGGGCACGTTCCGCCCCGTCAAGAGCGAGCACCTCGACGCCCACGAGATGCACGAAGAGCGCTACCGGGTCCCCGACGAAACGGCCGACGCCATCGCCGACGCCCGCCGCGAGGGCCGGCCCGTGCTCGCGGTGGGCACGACGGTCGTGCGCACCCTCGAGAGCGCAGCGGTTGGCGGTGGGCTCGTGCGCTCCGGCGAAGGACGCACGCGCCTGTTCGTCCGGCCGCCGTACCGGCCGCGGGTCGTCAACCACGTCCTGACGAACTTCCACCTACCCCGCTCCACGCTGCTGGCGTTGGTGATGGCTCTGGGCGGCGTCGAGGAGATCCGCGCGGCCTACGCCCACGCCGTGAGCGCCGGCTACCGCTTCTTCAGCTACGGCGACGCGATGCTCCTTCAAGACGTCTGGCGCCCCTGACCGACCTCGTCCCTCGCTCGCATCTGCGCCGCCGCGCGCTGCGCCCAGGCCGAGTAGTCGCCCGCTTCGATGTGGGCCCGGGCTTGCGCGACCAGCTCGCCATAGAACCAAAGGTTGTGCTGCGTCAGCAGCCGATGGCCGAGGAGCTCGTTCGCCTTCACCAGATGCCGCAGGTAGGCGCGCGACCAGGTCGCGCACACCGGACACCCGCAACGCTCGTCCAGAGGCGCACCGTCGTCCTTGTGCCGCGCCTGACGAAGGTTCACCCGTCCGCCCCAAGTCAGCGCCTGACCGTTGCGGGCGTTGCGCGTCGGGAGCACGCAGTCGAAGAGGTCGATGCCGGCGCCGATGGCGTGCAGCAGGTCGAAGGGCGTCCCGACGCCCATCAGGTACCGAGGGCGGTCGGCCGGCATCTGGTGAGCCAGCACCTCGAGCAGCTCGTACATTTGCTCGATCGGCTCGCCGACGGAGAACCCCCCGAGCGCCACGCCATCCACGTCGAGCGCGGCGATCTCGTCCAGGTGGAGCCGGCGCAGCCGCCGATCGGTCCCGCCCTGGACGATGCCGAAGCGCGCCTGACCTTCGGCCGCGGGCTCGGCGAGGCTTCGCTTGGCCCAGGCGGTGGTGCGTCGCATCGCCGCCTCGACGACGGATCGCTCGGCTCCGCCAGGCGGGCAGACATCGAGCACCATCGCGACATCCGAGCGGAGCAGTCGCTGCACGCGCATCGAGACCTCGGGGGTGAGGCGCATCTTCGCCCCGCTCAGGTGCGATCGGAAGGTGACGCCCTCGTCATCCACGTCCCGGAGCTCGGCGAGGCTGAAGACCTGAAACCCGCCGCTGTCGGTGAGCAAGGCGTGGGGCCATTTCATGAAGGCGGTGACGCCGCCCTGGCGGTCGATGAGCTCGGCGCCGGGGCGCACCCACAGGTGGTAGGTGTTGGCGAGGATCATCCGTGCGCCGGTCGCCTCGACCTCCGCGGGGGTGAGCCCCTTGACGGTGGCCGCCGTGCCGACGGGCATGAACGTGGGCGTCTCGATCACGGCCCGCGGCGTGGTGAAGCGGGCCCGGCGCGCGTGGCCGTCGTAGGCGAGGGCCTCGAAGCGAAAACCGTCGGTGGGGAGCATCAGTGCCAGGCTTGTAGCGTACCGCCGAAGGTCGGCACGTAGATCGTCCCGTCGGCGCCGAGCACCGGCGCCGCGTCTGTGCTGGCTCCCAGCGGAACCTCCCACAGAACGCTCCCGGCCTCGTCCACGGCGAGCATCACCTCGTCGACCGCGACCGTCAGCGTGACACCCGCGCTGTCCACGGCGAGCTCTTGGATCAAGCCGCGGTGGCTCGACTGACGCCAACGGACGCCACCGTTGGGACCGACGCAGACCAGGCCGGCGCCCAGGACCCCGAGACGCACGGACCCGTCGTCGGCGATGGCCAGGTTGCTCGCCGCGGAGGGGTGTCCCCCGAGCTCGGTTCGGACGAGGAGCCTCCCGCTGGGGCCGACGGCGCTCAGGACCCCGTCGGCGGTCGCGACCCACGCCGTGCCGTCGTCCGCGATGGCGGGACCGAGGACGACCTCGCCGCCGAGGGAGACCGCGCGCGCGAGGTCCCCTCGGGCGGTCAGCCACAGCAGCTCCCGGCCCGCCGGGACGACGAGCAGCTCCCCGGAGAGAGCCACGCTGCCGCGGATCCTCGTGCGCACGGAGGTCCGAAAGATCCGGCGGCCGCTGGGGTCGATGCGATGAACCGCGTGGTCGTAGGCGGCGACCACGATGGAGCCGTCGGCGAGGACGAGGGGTGAACCCCACACCCCTCCGCCGAGGCGCGCACGGGAGCGGACGGCCCCCGCCCCAAAGACGAGGAGCTCGTCCGGCTGCACCCCGACGGCGAGGCTCCCCTCCGGCGTGAACGAAGGAGTCCCCGAAACGAGGCCCGTGCGGACCGACCAAAGCACGTCTCCGCCGGCGCCCACCGCCGTGACCCCGCTCTGGCTGCCGACGTAGACCGTGCCGTCCGCTGCGACCGCCGGAGAGAAGACGCGGCCTGCACCGACGGAGGCCTCCCAGAGCTTCCTGGGCGGCGTGCGGGGGGCGTGCGAGGCGACCCGCGCCGTGCGGCGCTCGTTGGCCTGCCCCGTCCTCCACGGGTGCCGCGACGAGACGCCGTAGTGGAGCTCGACGTAGCGCCCGACCGGCACCGGGCGCGCGCGCACGACCCCGAGCCCGCTCGCCAGCAGCGCCCCGGCAACGAGGGCGCCGAGGCCACGACCGGCCCGCCCGACACTCACGGCGCCTCCACCGGGGAAGGGGCGCGCCGCACCCTCAGCTCGTAGGGGACCTCCCCGTTGGCGCGCCGCACGCCGGCGGCTTCGATGGCGGCGACCTCCACGCACGAGCGCCCCGGCCGGACGTCCTCTATCTGGACGCTCTCGCCCTCCCCTGCCCCGCCGGCGTTCGCCTTGCGGCTCGCGGCGCGATCCCGGTCCACTTCGCGGAGGGCGAGGTCCACCTCCGAGACGCCCGTGACCTCGACGGTCACCGCCGGCGCCGCCTCCGCAAAGCAGTAGAGATCGACGTCCCCGCCCCAACCCACGTAGCCCCGAACCCGATCGTCGGCGCCGAGCTCGTCGGCGAGCTCGAGGGAGTCGTTGACCTCGGACTCCCACCCCTCCTCGAGATCCGCAAGGTTCCACACGATGGTGTAGCGGTCCGAGACGTTCTCCGTGGGAAGCTCGCCAACGATCCATCGCTCTCGGACCCGCAGGAGGTAGTCTCCCTCGTTGATCGGAAAGTTCGGAATGCGCTCGCCAACACCCGCGGGGCCGCTGTCCGCGCTCAACAGCGGGTTGTGCTGGCCGACGCGGATCACGTCGACGACAAGGTCGATGTTCGGCAGCGGCCCGACCTCGACCTGGAGGAGCTTGCGCGACCCGGACTCGTTCCGGATCCGGTAGAGGTCCGCATCGCCGAGCTCTGCGGACCGACGCTGGCCGAGGTAGCCTTCGAGCGGCACCCCCATGGGAAGCGGGTTGGCCTGATCCGGCTCGTCGTTGGGTTCCACCTCCGCAGTGAGCACCGCCGGCTTCCCTTGGTAGGCCTCCCACAGCCGGAAGCCCCCCAGACCGAGGCCGAGGACGATCACCGCAAGCAGCACATAACCGAGGATGCCCCGCCGCCGGAGCCGACGTTCGTAGGCGTCGACGTCCCTTCGCGTGGCGAACGCCTCGTCCGCACGCGCCGTGATCACGCCGCTCGGAAGGGAGACCTCGCTGACCTCACCGTCGAAGCTCAGGCACTGCAGCAGCGCCTCCCGAAGCTCTTCTACGCTCTGGTAGCGCTCGGCCGGGTCCTTGCGCATGGCCCTGTCGACGATGGCGTCCACCTGCGGCGGGAGCGGCACTTCGCTGCGCCGCGAGGGCAAGACGAGCTCTTCGGTCAGGTGCTTGGTAAGCACCCCCATGGGCGTGTTCGCCACGAACGGGGCGACGCCGGTGCAGGCCTTGTAGAGCACCGCACCGATGGCGTAGATGTCGCCCCGGGCGTCGACCTCTTCGCCCCGGATCTGTTCCGGCGACATGTAATAGGGAGTCCCGATGATCGCGCCGGCGCGAGTGACCGTCACGCCGCCGCTCTGGTCGCGCAGCTTGGCCAGGCCGAAGTCGAGCACCTTGGCGATCTCTCGCCCGGCACCGAGGATCATGACGTTCTCGGGTTTGAGATCCCGGTGAACGATGCCCAGCGCGTGGGCCTCGGCGACGGACGCACAGACCTGAGCGAGAATGCGCGCGACGCGTGCAAAGGGCAGCGGTCCCTCCTCGCGGATGAGCTGACCGAGATCCTTGCCGTCGAGGTACTCCATCACCAGGTAGACAAGGCCCTCGCTGCGGCCGAAGTCGAAGACCTGCACGGTGTTCGGGTGGCTCAGCCGCGACACCGCCTCCACCTCGCGCTCGAAGCGCTTGAGCGTGTTTCGGTCGCGAGCCAGCTCCCCGTGCAGGAGCTTCACCGCCATGAGCTTGCCGATGTGAACGTGCTCGACCTTGTAGACGACCCCCATGCCCCCGCGGCCAAGCAGCGCCAAGATGCGGTAACGGTCGGCGATCACCCGGCCGATGAGCGGGTCCGCCGCCCCGGCAAGCTCCTGCTCGACCGAGCGCAGGGGCTGCCCACAGCCTCCACAAAAACGCGCGTCGATGGGGTTGGCCCGGCCGCAGGCGCCGCAGGGTTCGGAGTCCAAGGTCGCGGCGTGCTCGTCGGCGTGCGTGGCGACCCCGGCCTCCCCTTCGCTCACCGCCCGCCTCGCCGGGAGGTCGTCGCGGGAGCCTCCCTCTCGAGGACGAAGGCGGCATCGACCCGAGGGACGGCCCGGACATCACCGGACGGAGTGCGGAACTGCTGCTCACCGGCGATCTCGCCGACCACGCGCACCCAGTCGTTGAGCTCGGCGTCGGTGGCGCCATCGAAAGCCACCCAGAGCGCGCAACGCTGACCGCGGGGACACTCCCGTGCGAGGATCTGCAGCACGCTGCGACCATCATGAACATCGACGTTGTAGACGCGTCCCTCGAAGGCCACGTGCTGCCCTCGGTAGCTTTCGGGGTTCTGGGCGATGCGGGCGTAAGTGAGCGAGGGGTCGACGGGGTAAGCCGTGGCCTCCGCAGCGAGGTCCGCCACGCGCCGAATCGTCAGCTCCTTCACCCGCGGCGCGCGGCCGGGCTCTCGCGCAACGACCGTGTGCCGCGTCTCGCCGAGCTCCGGCACGGGGATCGACGCCACGAAGCGGCCCTCGGTCAGCTCGAGCGGGCGGCCGTCGAGGGTCACCTGCGCCTCGGGGTGCGCCGCCCCGGCAAGCTCGACAGCCCCCTTGTCCGTGACTGTATGCGCGCCAGGTCGGTCGATCTGCAGCGTGGCGAAGGGAATGCGCACGTGGACCTCGCCGGAGGAAGGCTCGCCATCCAGGACGACGCGGTAGTGGACCGTGCGGTCGTAGGTTGGACCTTCGTCGCCACCCTCGATCGAGAACTCGAGGTGCCCATGACCTGTGGCGTCGAGCGGCACGGGGCGCTCATCGAGGGTGACCGTCGCCGAAGGCGGGGCATCGACGACCACCCGAAGCGACGGTGGGTCCTCCTCCAGGGCGCTCAGGTCGGCGCGGACCCGGTAGGCCAGCGAAAGGACCACCGAGGCCTGCCGCGTGCTCCCGTCCGGCGCGACCACATCCACACTCACTTCGTTGTCCCCCAGCTGCAAGTCGTTCGCTGCCAGAGGAAACGCAGCCCGTCCGGCCACGAGCGGCTGCTCGCGGCCGCTGAACCGCACCCGGGTGCCCTCGGGCGCACCAGGGACATCGACGAAGAGCACCTCCCCCTCGTCGCTCTGCCCGACGGAGACGCGGAGCTCGCTCGACTGCCCAAAGAAAAAGTAGGCCCCCCCGCCCAGCAGCCCGAGCGCCGCCAGCGCCAGGAGCACCGCGAGCACTCGCGGCCCCCTGCCGCGGCGGCGGGAAGACAGCCCAGGCACGTCGGCGAGCGAGGGGTCGCCCAAAGCCGCGTCCGCCGAGGGCTCGGGGGCAACGCCCGTGGAGGCGGGGGGCTCGTCCACAGCAGGTGCCCCGTCGAGGCCGACGCCGAGCATCGTGCGGTTGGATTGGGGGGATGGGGCCCTCGGGCCGGGGCCTGGCGCCGCCTTCACCGCTGCCGCGACCAACTCGGCGGGCGGGGCCGCGCCGAGCATGGTCCGGTTGCTCACCGCGGGCTTGACCCGATGGGGCGAGGGCGGCTCCCGTACGGGTGAAGCGGGCTCGGAGGGAGTCGGCCCCGCTGGGATCGGCGCCTGCATGCCGAGCATCGTGCGCTTCGCCATCGGGGGGGCCGCCGCGTCGGCTGAGGTCGGCGCGGCAAGGGGTGTGGCGGTGCCGACGGGCAGAGGGCCCGGGGCGGCGACGGGCATGCCCATCATCGTCCGCTTGGCCCCCTTGCCCCCGTCGGTCGCGGACGGAGCGGGCCCGGAGGAAACCGGCGCGGGCTCGGCGCTCGCCGGAGCACCGGTCGGCACGCTCGGGTCGAAGAGCGTCTGGGCGAAGTCGCGACGGGCCGGCTTTGCCGCGATCGACGAGCCGGCGCCCCCGGCCGAATCCGCAGTGCCCGCAGGCCGGGCCCCCGCAGGCTGGAAGGCGCCCCCGAGGAGGGTGCGCTTGACGGCAGGCCGGGAGGGCGCGCTGAGGTCACGGCCGCACTGCCCGCAGAACTTGGTCTCGGGCAACGTGGGCGTCCCACATTCAGGACACGGTCGGGGCTCCCCCATGGCGCGAAAGCTTACCAGGTTACGCGCGCAGCCCCATCACATCCGACATGTCGTAGCGGCCCGGCGACCTCCCCAAGATCCAGCGCGCCGCACGAAGAGCGCCGCGGGCGAAGATGGCGCGGTCCGTGGCCCGGTGGGCGAGCTCCAGGCGCTCCCCCATCCCCTGCAAGAGCAGCGTGTGCTCACCGACCACATCCCCGCCCCGGAGGGCCAGCACCGCGAGCTCGTCGTCGGAGCGTGGGCCCACCTGTCCCGACCGAGCGTGCACGACCCGCAACCCGCGGACCTCGGCCACCACCTCCGCGAGCCGCAGGGCAGTGCCGCTCGGCGCGTCGATCTTGCGGCGATGGTGCATCTCGACGATCTCCGCATCGAAGCCCTCCCCGAGGGTGGCCGCCGCGAGGGAAGCCAGATGGAACAGCAACGTCACCCCCTGGGAGAAGTTGGGCGCAGCGACCACCGGCGCCACCTCGGCGAGAGCTGCGAGCGCCTCCTGTGCGCCCTCGTCCAGCCCGGTGGTGCCCGTGACCAAAGGCAGAGGCTCGCCGCGCAGGAGCTCCACCAGCTGAGCTGCGGCATCCGGCAGGCTGAAATCGACGACGACGTCCACGTCTCGAAGCGCGTCCATCTCGGCGACGATGGGGACGCCAAGGGCGCCCACGCCGGCCACGACGCCGAGGTCACGGCCGACCTCGCGACGGTCGACCGCCGCAGCGACCGTCACGCCCTCCTCGGGCGCGACACGCACGAGGCTCTGCCCCATTCGCCCTGCGGCGCCCAAGAGGCCGACGCGGGTCATGGCCAGAGGCCCGCGGCGCGCAACCGCGTCTCCAGCAGGTCGACCGTGCGCTCCTCCGGCCACACCATCGGGAGCCGAATCTCCGGAGCGAGTAGCCCCGCGCGCGCCATGACACCCTTGATGGGCCCGGGGTTGGCCTCGACGAACATCGCCTCGTGCACGGGCAGCAGCTTCAGGTGGAGCGCCCGGGCGGCCGCCAGGTCGCCCCGGAGCATCGCCGCGGCGACCTCCGCCACCTGAGCCGGCAAGAGGTTCGAGGTGACGGACACCACACCGACCGCACCGCTGGCCATCATGGGAACGGTGAGCGCGTCGTCGCCGCTGAAGACCGCGTAGCGTTCGCCACAGCGCGCGAGGATCGCCTGGGCGCGCAGCACGTTCCCCGTCGCCTCCTTGATGGCGACGATGGCCTGGACATCCGACAGGCGCGCCAGAGTCTCGGCGCTCAGGTCGACACCACAGCGCCCGGGAATGTTGTACAGCATCGCCGGCAAGGGCACCTCCGCGAGCACCGCACGGAAGTGCGCCTCGAGCCCCGCCTGCGTCGGCTTGTTGTAGTACGGACAGACGAGCAAGAGCCCGTCGGCGCCGGCCTCCCGGCAGACGCGCGCCAGATGAATCGTCTTGGCGGTGCTGTTCGTCCCCGCCCCCGCGACGACCGGGACCCGGCCTCGCGCCTGCTCCACCACAGCCCTCACGACGCGTCGCGTCTCGTCTTCGGTCAACGTCACGCTCTCGCCGGTCGTGCCGCAAGGCACCAACCCGTCGATGCCCGCAGCGATCTGGCGCTCGACCAGCTCCCGCAGTCGGTCCTCGTCGACCGCACCGTCACGTAGCGGCGTGACCAGCGCCGTGTAGGCCCCACGAAAATCCACCATGGCAGAGGCATCCCGCAGAACGCCCCATCGGTCAACGGAGTCCTCGAGCCGAAGTCCTCAAGCCGAGGAAGCTGCGCTCGGCCAAAGGCAGCGGGGATCGTCGCAGGAGGCGTCGTTCACCCGCGCCGAGACCCGCTCCAGCTCCAGTGACGGGGGCGGCGCCGAGCTCAGCGCCTCGCGCACCTCGTCCGGGTCGCCCTCCGGATCGAGCCAGCGCTGCTGCATCTCCTCGGGAACGACGAGAGGCATCCGGGGATGCACCTCGGCGAGCGGGCCCACGGCGGCCCGGGTGAGGATCGACACCGCGAGCATCGGCTCGTCGTCTCGCCCACGACAGCGATCCCAGAGGGCCGCGAAGGTGAAGAGGCGACGGCCCGGCCGGTGGACCCAGAAGGGCGGCTGGCCCTTCTTCTCGATCTTCGTTTCCGCCCCCTGCAGGCGCGGCCACTCGAACCAACCGTCCGCCGGCACCAAGCAGCGGCGGCGCTCGAAGAGCGGGCGAAATGTGCGG
>JALVDI010000238.1 GCA_027009115.1 Polyangiaceae bacterium
GGCGTAGCCGGCCATGGCCTCCTGGCCTCGCTGGAACTGGCCTGACTCACAGTAGGTCTTCAGCGTCGTGATGACCTCCTTCGGCATCTTCTGCAGGTCGGCCACCTCGTCGAACCCCACCACATCCCAGATCTGCACCATGCCCTTCTGGCGGCCCGACATGTGGCCGAAGAGGTTGGCCACGGTCGTCGGGCCGGTGAGCAGCGCGGCGTAGGGTGATAGCTCCTGCACTGCGTAGCTCTTCCCGGTGCCGCGCGGCCCGAGCTCCACCAGGTTGTAGTTCCGCTCGCACAGGGGAATCAGGCGACAGAGAAAGAGCAGCTTGAGCCGGCGCTCCATGTTGGTCGGCTCGTAGCCCATGCTGCGCACCATGAAGTCGAGCCACTCGTCGGTCGTGAACTCCTGGCGCAGCCGGCGGTACTCCTCGAGATCGAAGGTGGCGAGCTGGATAGGGGTGAGCTTGGAGATGTAGAAGGGCGCTTTCTCGTCGGTGTCGTCCCAGGTCATGTCGACCTGCGCCCAGATGCCGCCGGTCAGCAGACGATCAAAGTCGCGCACGTAGTTCTCAGGGATGTGCACGTACTTGTGGCCAAAGTTCGTGACCTCCGCCCAGTAGCGTGAGTCGGTGAGCCGCACCTTGACCTTGTCAATGAAGGTGTGGCGCCCCTGCTCCTTGACGCGACTCTGCGCCTTCGTGGCTTCGTCGGGGCGGATGTAGTTGTCGGCGAGGGTGTCGCCCACGACCTGGAGGCCCATCTGGATCGCCATCTCGTCCGAGGACGCGCAGTACTTGCCAAGGAGATACTCGAGCACGAAGACGGGGACGTTGGCGCCGACCTTCACCTTTCGAACGAGGTCCTTGCGGACGACCTTCCCGGCGAACACGCGGTTCACCTTGTCGTCGAGCACATCTCTGGTCGTCGCCGTGTCGCTCTTCATCATCTAGATCCCCAGCTTCACAGGAAGCTCCTTGGATTCGTCCAGCACGGCGTCCGTCGCCGGGTCCTGGACCACCACGCGAACGGTCTTGCAGTCGTCTCGCGTCAGCATCAAACCCACGCTCGCCTCGTTCCCGGGTTCGATTCGGAGGATGCCCGCTTCTCGGTCGAGCTCTCCCCCCATCGCCATACCGGTCTGACCGACCTCCTCGCCACCGGACACCAGCACCACCCGCAGCGCCACAGGCTCGGTGCTGAACAGGTCGGCGGCCACATGCACGCGCACGCCGAACGTCCGGTTGGTGATCGCGTCGGGAACGCCCGCGAGGCGAGCGACGATGGCCGTTTCGGCAGGCGCCTCCGCGGACGGAGCGCGCAGCGTAACGACCGGCACGACGATTTCCTGCAGGCTGATGCCCCCGTGGTGGAAGGCGAGATCCCCTCCAGCGCGGAAGACAGCGAGGCCCCTCGGGAAGATGAACTCGAGGTCCGTGTCGTAGCCCAGCTCGGCGCCCGTGACGCGCAGGCATGCGGAGGAGACCTGCCCGCCGTGCCCGGCCCAGCACCGACGGTGCTGGTCGACGGTCTTGCCGCCCGGCTTGTCCATGAGCATGTCCTCGCCCTTGCGGACCGAGAACTGGTGCCCGTGGTCCGCGGTCACGACGAAGGCCTCGAAGCCGAGCTTCACGAGCCTTCGAACCGCGCGGGCGATGTTGCCGATGACTGTGTCCATGACGTGCCGAGCCAACAGCCCGCCATCCATCTCGCCGAGCCCGTCAATTGACTGCGAGCGCACGATCAAGAGCGGCACGTTCTCCAGCGTCCGCTTGAGGGACTTCGCGCTGCGCTGCAGCAGCTCACCGAGATCGATGTCCTTTGCGTCGGGGCGCACAGCTCGCAGGTACTTCATGCGCTCGGTGAGGGACGGCATGATGGCATCGCCGATGCGGGCGGCCAGGCGGCCCTTGTGCTCGACGACGGAGTAGCTCGACGAGGCGCCTGGCAGCAGCGCCGCCATCCCCATGGGAGTGATCGACGGGAGCGCCGCGATGGCGGGTCGAACCGTGACGTCCTTGGATTGCTGAAGCTGCTGGGCCAGCTCGACGCCCATCTCATAGCGCATCGCGTCCACGAAGAAGTAGGCGACTCGGCCGCCCATGGTCTCGACGACCTCGGGGTAGATCCGGGTCTGATGCAGCACGCCGCGAGCGGTCCACCCCGCTTCGACGAAGGCTTGCGAGAACCCCTTGGCCATCTTCTTGAGGAGATCCTCGTGGTGACGGCGCACGACGCCAAGTGCCTGCTCAGTCTCCGGGTCGTCGTCCATCTTCGCGATCCAGGCCTCCAGCCTGCGCTGGAGGAGGTCGACGCGATGCCATCCCTCGGGGCGTGCGTAGGCCTCGATCCAGCGAGCCGCATCGCCGCCCGCCTTGGATGCGAGCTGAGCGACCTCTGGCCGCACCTGCTCGATTGCCTGGCCCAGCTCAGCCATCAACCGGCACGCCTCCCACTGCGCGCGGCGGCCGACATTTCGGTCGACCCAGAACGAGCGCGACCGCTCTGCGATCACCGCGAGGGCTTCGGCGTAGGCCTTCTTCGCGATGAGCGTGCCAGCGTGTTTCAGAAGCGCCTGCTCCTCGAAGCGGAAGGTGTCGATCGCGCCCAGGTGAGCGGGGTCGATGCCCGCGGAGCGAAGCCCGAGCTTGCTTTCGACCTGGTCGGCGAGGGACTCGTATGCGTCCGGATGGCTCGTTCTGAGCCTGGCGGCGACATCACGAGCTCTGTCGAGTTGCTCCTTGGTCGAAGGTTGAGGGATCATGCCGAGGCTGGCCGGCGGATCGCAGGTCAGGTCCGCCCGGAACTCACCGGCGAGCACGTACCGCAAGGTTTTCTCTCGCGCGGCTTCCACCGTGGAATCCTC
Source organism: Polyangiaceae bacterium (assembly GCA_027009115.1). Taxonomy (GTDB): domain Bacteria; phylum Myxococcota_A; class Polyangia; order Polyangiales; family Houyiibacteriaceae; genus JALVDI01. Next base: position 2,860 of record JALVDI010000238.1, read on the forward strand.
GTCGAGGGCGAGGCCGAGCCTGGCCTCGACGAGCTTGAGAAGCTCGGGCGCGGCTCCTTTCTCGGCGATGGTGGTGTCCTGCGCCGGATCGGCCAGCCACTGCGCCAGCAAGACCTCGCTCGGAGCACCACCGAAGATGGTCCGCAGCAGGGATGCCTGCCCGCCGGTTCGCTCAGATTGATCGAGGAAGCCGGCGATATCCGGATAGGTGACCTTCTCGGAGGCGAGCAGCTCGTCGATGGCGCCGTCGGTGTAGAACTGCCTCAGGACGTTGCGTGCCAGTCGCTTGAGCTGGGGCTCGTAACAGGTGCCCCCCTTCTCGAGCTCCATGAGGACCGAGCCCTTCCGGTCGCGCGTGACCCCCGGGAGGTAGACGATCAGGAACTCCGGCTGGTCGAGCTCGGCGATGGGCTCGACGGCGGCGCGCAGGCCGAAGAACGTGCCGTCGAAGCGCGCAAGGTGGGCTGTTGGATCGGGTTGGCTGTCGAGAAGCACCCGGGGTAGTCCACCAAGGCCGGGGCCAGCCTCCTCGAGCTCGTCGAAGAATGGTTCGAACTCACGCCGCGGGTCATAGAAGATGACGACGCGCCGCTCGAGGAGCCGTTCGCCAAGCTGCCGGCAGAGGTATCGGTGGAAGGCGTGGCTCATTCCCGTCCTCCGAGTCGTTTGCTGCTCAGCGGTGAGCCACAATGGATCTTGTTGCTCACGAAACCGTTGTTTGCGAGCGGCAACCGATCTTCCTGCGAACCGGTGAGCATCAAGAAATCTCCTGTCCTTCCGCGATGTTGAGGAGCCTGGGGAAGGACAGGGTGGCTGCTCTGCGTCGACGCCCCTCGCGCGGCAGTAAGAGCTCCGTCATGCCTCGCCCCCTTCCGCCGCCGGAAACCAGGTTCGTAGAACCTGGCACAGGCC
>JALVDI010000239.1 GCA_027009115.1 Polyangiaceae bacterium
ACCACCACGAGCGCGAAGGTGGCGAAGCTGGCGGCCAAGGCGGCGGGGAGTCGTCGTTTCATGCGGGCTCGCGATCGATGAGAAGGGTCGTCCGGTGAGACGGGGCGGAGGCGCTCGACTTCAGCACTGCCGCTAAGATGCGGGAATCACGGAGCGGCGACAACCATCCGAGGGCAGCGCGCGCGGACCCTCAGTGCGCGTCTCGGCCTCGGAAGCGCAACGTGAAGGGGCGCCCCACCCACCGGTCTCGTTCGAGCATGGGGGGCTCAGGGATCTCGAGGTTCTCGCGCCGGAGCCGTTCGAGCTGGTCGATCACCGACTGGTCGAAGTCCGGGTTGCCGCTCTGGCCCCGGAGCCGAAAGCGTGTGATGCGGAGGTTGTCGGCCACCTCGATGGTCGCCTCCACGGTGAGGTCGCGCCGCTCTTCGTCGCTGATGGTGGTGGGGATCGACCAGCCTCGGCGAAAGAAGACGTAGAGCTGGCCGCGGTAGACGTCGCCGGCGGTGGCCGTCGTCTCGGTGCCCTCTTCGATGCCCTCGGGGCTTCCTTCCCGTTCTTGCTCTTCGGCGATCTCCGCAAAGAGGTCGGCGCGGTCCAGCAGGCGCGTGAGATCGTCCTCCATCGGGTCGGGGGGGCGCACTCCGGCGTCGATCACACGCCGCTGGCGGGGCCGCTTGGAGACGGCCGTGCGCTGGTCGGGCGCCGTGGATTTGAGGGGCACGTTGCGGTTGGGGAGCTCCTCACGGAAATCACGGCCCAGCTTGAGGAAGCGCGCGGCGATGACCTCTTCCTCAAGGGCAGGGGCGTCGTCGCTCACCTCGTCGACGTGCTGCGTCGCAGCGGCGTAGAGCACGAGCGACAGCACGATCGAGACGGCCACGAGGCCGCTCAGGCCTGCGCCGCCGAGGATCTCCGCAGCGCTCCGAAACCACCGGGTGTGCAGCAGGGTCGGCGGTACCCAGTCCCGATCTTCGACGCGCATCCCTATTCGGAGGTTTCCTCCGGCAACTCGGCGGCGCCGCCGGCCGGGTCCGTCACCAGGCCGAGCTTTTCGACGCCTGCCTGCCGAATGATCGTGAACACGCGCAGGACGAACCCGTACGGAACCGTTTCGTCGGCGCGCACGTAGATCTCGTCGTCCGCCTGAAGGCGCGCGTTGTTCAGCAGCGCTTCTTCCAGGCGCGAGGCTTCGACGGGTGTCTCGCCGAGGTAGACGGTGCGGTCCGCGTCGATGGTGAGGATCAGCTTCTCTTCGTCCATGTCCATGCGCGGCGCGCGCGTTCGAGGCAGGTCTACCTCGACGCCCGTGCTCAACATCGGCGCCGCGACCATGAAGATGATCAACAGAACGAGCATGACGTCCACGAGAGGCGTCACGTTGATTTCCCCGAGGGGTGCGCGACCTCGGCCGCCGCCACCGGTCGACATGCCCACGTCAGGACCTCAGGAAGTGGCGACGGACGATGTTGAGGTAGTCGCTCGAGAAGGTCTCGAGCTCGCTCTCGAGCACCTGGATGCGCCGCAGAAAGTAGTTGTAGGCCATCACCGCCGGGATCGCCGCGACGAGGCCGATGGCGGTGGCGATGAGGGCTTCGGCGATGCCCGGAGCCACCACATCGAGGCTAGCGCTGGCCTGTGAGCCGATGTTGAGGAAGGCGTCCATGATGCCCCAGACGGTCCCGAAGAGGCCGATGAACGGGGCCGTCGAGCCGGTCGTGGCCAGGAAAGGGAGCAGGGCTTCGAGGGAGGTCATCTCCGCCGTGGCGCTCCGCCGCAGCGCGCGTTCCACGTTCTCGATGTCGCCGGCGTCCGTCGCGGAGGCGGCGCCCATGACCCGGGCGAGCTCGACGTAGCCGGCCCGAAAGACCGAGGCGATGGGCGAACCGTCGAAGGAGCCCACCCGCGCGTAGAGACCTTCGAGGCGCTCCGTCGTCCAGTGCGGGCCCTCGTCGCCGCCCCAGAAGGTCTCCAGGAAGCGTCGGCTGCGGCCGCTGGCCTGCGCGAGGCGAACGAGCTTGGCGCCGATGATGAACCAGCACACCAGCGCCATCAGCACGAGGATCACCATCACCGCCTGAACGACCGCCGAGGCGTCGAGGATGAGCTTCCACGGGTCGAGGGCCTCGTGCTGCCCGCCGCTGGGCGGCGCCGTCACCTCCTGGAGGCTGATCAACGTGGCGAAGAAGACGTTCGTCATCGGGGGCGGTTGAATCATGCCCCGGATCGAGGGTCAACCTCGGCCGCCACGCCCTGGTGTCCTGTGGCCTCCGGCGCCACCTGCCTGCTGTCGGCGTCGCCGCGGCCCGTCACAGCGGGCCATCGCGGGCCATCGCTGCTCCTAACTATCCGAATCGACAGGGGGTTCTCGTCAGCTCAGAGCTTCGAGGCGAGCGGCGGTTTCGGCCGCGGCCGCCTCCACCTGCAGCAGCGTCAGGTCGAGGGCGTCCAGGGCCCGGCGAAGCTGGTTGGGGTGCGTGACGTCGCGTCCCAGTCCGCCCCACTGGAGGCCGTGGCCGAGCTGCTGAGCCATCTCGTGCCCTACGCAGAGCGCGGCGACCACCGGATGATCGTAGCCCCCGATGGTGGGGTGGTGGTGGTGCGCCACGATCAGCGTGAGCTCCGGCGGGAGGCCCCAGGCGCGCCCGACCGTCTCGGCGGCTTCTTCGTGGAGAGCCACGAGATCGTCGGCGACCTCTTCGAGCGGTGGAGGCGTGCGCTCCTCGGCCAAGATCAGGAGCATCGCGGCCAACCCGACGTCATGGAGGAGGCCGGCCAAGAAGGCGTACTCGGCCGCCACGGAAGTACGGAGCGCCAGGGCCTTGGTGCACGTCGCCACCGCCACGCTGTGGCGGCGCAGCGCTTCCATCGCGGGGGCGTAGGGCTTGCAGCGAAAGACGCGCATGTGCATCGCCGTCTCCCAGACGATGTCGCGGACGTTGTCGAGCCCGATCCGGCGCACGGCCTCGTCGAGGCTCTGGGGCGGCACGCGCGTGCTGAAGGCGACCGACCGCGAACGCCGGAGCGTCTGGCTCGCCAGGAGCGCATCTTGCTCGACGAGCGTTACGATCTCGTCGAGGTTCACGTCGGGCTCCCGCGCGAGCCGGTGAACCTCGAGGGCGGCCCGAGGCAGCAGAGGCGGCTCGTAGTCGGGAGCGCTCAGCACCCGGCGCATCCGGTCGGGGAGAGAGGCGACGGCCTCCACCGCGGCCGCCTGCGCGCCTTCGATGACGTGCTCGCCGCGCCCATAGCGAGGGTCGTGTCGCTGCATGCGCCCGTCCCTTCGGGCGGTCGCGCAGTGCCCTTGAGCGGTGAGCCGCGGGCTCTTACGCGAGCGGGCGCCGGGTGTGGTCGCTTCCATCGAAGCGTAGGCTCGTCGGCTTGTCCTCCAGCGCCGTGTGCAGCTCCACAGGGCGCTTCCAGATGCGCACCAGCGCCCGGAGCACTTCCTGCGCCCAATCCAGGCGAAGGTCGATCCCCATATGATCGTGCTGCAGTAGGAGCTCGCCACGGTTGCCGTGGTTGGCGTCCACCACCCGCACGATGGGGTTGCCGGCGTTGGTCAGCTGAAAGAGCAGCTTGGATTTGACCTCCTGGAACTCGCGGCTCTCGATCTCCCAGCGTTCGTTGCGGGGGTTGTAGCCGAAGGCGTACATCTTGTGCTCCCGCACGAAGTCTGGCGTGAGGAACTCGTCGATGAACGTGACGTCCGTGAAGAGCTTGCGGACCTCGAAGATTTTCTGGCGACCGAGCCCCGTGCGACGGTCCCAG
>JALVDI010000240.1 GCA_027009115.1 Polyangiaceae bacterium
ACGGCGGGAAGCTCACAGAGCGATCCGCGACAGCGGCTGCACCTGCGCCTCGGGCGCCAGCTCCTGAAAGCTCAGGACCACCACGTCGGGGAGCTCCACCTCGACGAGACGCCGGACGAAGCGCCGCACGTCCGCCTGCGTGAGCAGGATCGCAGGGCCCCCGTCGACGGCGCGGCGGATGGCCGCGAGGATGTCCTTGGCCATGTCCGGCGGGAGCGCGAGATAGCTCCCCCCTGCGGTCCGCTGGATCGCGTCCCGGACGGCATCTTCGATCATCGGGTCCAACAAGTGGACGGCCAACACCCCGTCACTCGCAAAACGATAGGTGATCTGGCGACGCAGGGCCGCGCGCACGAGCTCCGTCAAGGTCACCGGATCGCGCTCGTTCGGCGCATGAACCGCGAGCGCCTCGAGGATCTCTCGCAGCGGCCGGATGCTGACCCCTTCCTCCACGAGCCGCCGCAACACGTCCGTCAACAACGTCACGCTCACCGGTTTGGGGACGACGTTGCGAACGAGGGCCGGGTACGCGCGCTCGAGCTGTTCGAGCATCGACTGAACTTCCTGGATCCCCACGAAGTCGTGGGCCCGGCGCTCAACGCAGCGGCCCAGGTGCTCGGCCACGAGCGCCGCCGCTCCAAAGACCTCCAGGCCGTCCGCTTCGAGGACCTCGCGTGCGGCCTCGTCGACCCACGACGCGGCACCGCGAGCGAGCGGGTCCTCCGTCGCCTCTGCCTCGAAACCATAGGTCGACAGGAGCGCGGCGGGCTCGCGAACGAGCAGCTGATCCGGACGCGCGTAGCCGTCGGCGACGGGCACCTCGTGCAGAGCGATGGCGTACTGATGGGGATCGAGATGGGGCGTCGCGCGGGCACGCACACCGGGAAGGGCGATGCCGAGGTCGAGGAAGAGGCGATCGCGGAGGCGCGGGACTTCCTCCTCGAGGAACGGGCCCTGACCGTCTTGGTCCGCGACGGCCTCCGCGAGGCCTTCCCCGACCTCGACGGCGACGGGCACCACGAGCGGCACCATCTGCCGGCGCGCTTTCGTCTCGCGCGCCGCTTCCTGCTTGGCGACGACCTCGCCAACGGGCGCCGGCGCTCTCCGATGAGTCAGGCGGTGGGCCACAAGGAGGAAAACGGCGGCCAGAACGCTGAAGGGGAGCGCGGGTAGCCCCGGAATGACGGCGAGAACGATCAAGAAGGCCGCCGCGATGCGCAGCGCCCGTGGCTCGCCGAACACCTGAGTGGCGACGTCGCCGCCGAGGGTCGCGTCGTCCTGACCCGACGCGACGCGCGTCACGACGAGGCCAGCGGAGGTGGAGATGAGGAGCGCGGGGATCTGCGAGACCAAACCGTCGCCGATGGTCAGCAAGCCGTAGGTCTGGAGCGCGTCGACCGCGTCCATCCCGCGCATCGCGACGCCGATGGCGAGGCCGCCCAAGATGTTGATGACCGTGATGACGATGCCCGCGATGGCGTCGCCTTTCACGAACTTCATCGCACCATCCATGGCGCCGTAGAACTGGCTCTCTCGCTGGAGCGCGGCGCGCTTCTCCCGCGCCTCTTCCTGGCTGAGAGCGCCGGAGCGGAGCTCCGCGTCGATGCTCATCTGCTTGCCCGGCATGGCGTCCAAGGTGAAGCGAGCGCCGACCTCCGCGACGCGCTCCGAACCCTTGGCAATGACGAGGAACTGGATGAGTGTCAGGATCAAGAAGACGACGGCGCCCACGACGTAGTTGCCCTGGACGACGAAGTTGCCGAAAGCCGCGATCACGTCTCCAGCGTCCGCCTGCAACAAGATCAGGCGCGTCGAAGACACGTTCAGCGCGAGCCGGTAGAGCGTGGTCACCAGCAGCACCGTCGGAAACGCGGTGAACTCCAGGCCGCTGGAGATGTACATCGCGACGAGCAGCATCAGGACGGCGACGCTGATGTTCCCCGCGATCAGGATGTCGAGGACACCGGTCGGCAGCGGGACGATCATCATGCCCACCACCAGCAGCACGAGGGTGGCGAGGCTCACGTCCGCGAAGCGGCGCGCGACGGTCGGGACGGCCATCAGGGGCGGGTGTACCCCAAACGGCCCACAGACGGAACGCCGAGGGCCTGCTCCGCCAGCTCCGGCGATGGGTGATGGGGCCGACGTCTGCTAGGCTCGGCCGCCCATGGCCTACACCGTCTTCGCTCGAAAATACCGTCCGCAGACCTTCGAGGAGCTGGTCGGACAGGAGCACGTGGCGCGCACCCTCGCCAACGCCATCGAGAGCGAACGGGTCGCGCACGCCTTCCTGTTCACGGGGGTCCGCGGCGTGGGGAAGACCACGACGGCGCGACTGCTCGCGAAGGCCCTGAACTGCGAGAAGGGCCCAACGGCGACGCCATGCAACGAGTGCGCGATGTGCCGGGACATCACCGCGGGCGTCGACATCGACGTCCAGGAGATCGACGGCGCGTCCAACAACAGCGTCGAGGACGTGCGTCGGCTCCAGGAGTCGCTTCCGTTCCGACCCGCCCGCGATCGCTTCAAGATCGTGATCGTCGACGAGGTGCACATGCTCTCGACGGGGGCGTTCAACGCCTTCCTCAAGACCCTCGAAGAGCCGCCGGGGCACGTCAAGTTCATCTTCGCCACGACCGAGAGCCACAAAGTGCCCGTGACGATCAAGTCGCGGTGCCAGCGCTACGATTTCCGCCTGATTCCGCAAGCCGTCATCGCCGAACGCGTCCGCGCCATCCTCGACCAGGAAGGCGTGAAGGCCGACGACGACGTCGTGGCGCTGGTAGCTCGTGAAGCCGCCGGGTCCATGCGCGACGCCCTGACCCTCCTCGACCAGCTCGTGGCCTTCGGCGGACGGGAGCTGGTCGGAGCGGAGGTTTCTCGGCATCTCGGCATCGCCGCGCGTCGCTCGATCCACGACACGGCGCGTTCCGTCCTCGCCGGCGACGCCAAGCAGGTGCTGGCGCTCCTGAACGCAGCGCTCAGCCACGGCGCCGAGCCGGTGCACTTCGCGCGCCAGCTCTTGCAGCTCTTTCGTGACTTGGTCGTGCTTCGCGTCACTGGCGACGATGAGGGGCTCGTGGACCTCGTCGCGGAGGAGAAAGCGGTCGCCCGCGAAATCAGTGAAGCCGCCGATCCCCTCGAGTTGCAGCGGGCATTCGCGATCGTCGCGAAGCTCGTCGACGAGGTCGCGAACGCCAGCTCCCCTCGGCTCGTGCTCGAGATGGGCCTCGTGCGGGCCGCGACGCGCCCGCCGCTCCGCTCCGTGGCCGAGTTGCTGGCGCGTCTGGAGCGCCTCGAGAAAAGCGGCGGCTCCGGCCCGGGCCCACGCTCTGGGTCGCTGCCCGGGGGTGGGGGCGCTCCCGGTGGTCCCGCGCGACGTTCGTCGCGCTCGGGCCCGTCCAAGGCGTCGGCGGGCGCCGAACCTCCCCAGGCCGAGCGCCACGGGCCCACTTCGAGGGCGAGCGGCGAACGCGACGAACCCGAGACCACCGCAACCCAGGCTTCGGCGCCGGTGAGGACGGCGCGCCAGCCGCCCCCCAAGGACACCCAGACCGAACGAACGGATCGCTCCACGGCGGTGGGCGGCATCGGCAGCAAGGAACCGTCCACCCGCGCCGCTGGCGGCCGCCGGGCCCTCCAGGAACGCCCGAGGGAGCGCGGACAGGGCGCCCCGATTCGACGCGCGGCGCTCCTCGAATGGGAGACCATCGTGAAGATCCTGCGGGAGAGCAAACCGGCGCT
>JALVDI010000241.1 GCA_027009115.1 Polyangiaceae bacterium
GAGGAGGAAGCGCGGCGACGCCGGCGTGGTGGCCACGTCCTCCGGAAACTCGACGCCGTCCCTGCCCGAATGCGCCCGATCGTTCATGAGGCACGGCTTCAGCAGCGATCGTGCCAGCAAGCCATCACGCCACGGCGGCCGAATTTTCGCCGCTTCGGTGACCGGCACGATGGCCGCCCGAGCCGCCGAATGGACAGTGCAGCAGCCACCTCGAAAGACTGCCGCGGTGCGGTAGGGTCCCGCATGGACCCGTTCCAGGGACGCGTCGTCGCCATCACGGGAGCGGCTTCGGGCATCGGCCGCGCCCTCGCCCTCGAGATGGCTCGCCGAGGTGCCCATCTCGCGCTCTGCGACCTCGACCAAGCCGGGCTCGACGAGACGGTCCGGCAGATCGCCAGCCACCACGTGAGCGCCGCCCGCGTCGACGTGGCCGACCGACCGGCGGTCGAAGCCTGGGCCCAGCAGACCCTCGCCCACCACGGTCGCGTGGACGCGATCGTCAACAACGCCGGGGTTACGGTGCAACAAACCCTCGCCGAGCTGTCCTACGAAGACCTCGAGTGGATCGTCGGCGTCAACTTCTGGGGCGTCGTCCACGGGACCCAGGCGTTCCTCCCGCACCTCCTGGGCCGCGGGGCAGGTTGGGTCGTGAACGTCTCGAGCGTCTTCGGACTCCTCGCCTTCCCCGGGCAGGGCTCCTACAACGCGACGAAGTTCGCCGTCCGTGGCTTGACCGAGGCCCTGCGCTGGGAGCTCGAGGGGACCGGCGTAGCGGTCTGCTCGGTCCACCCGGGCCTGGTTCGCACGAACATCGTGCGCAATGGACGTCTCTACCGCGATGCCATGGGCCGCGTCGCCCCCTCGGAGATGGCCGCGCGGTTCGAGCAGCTGGCTCGTACTTCGCCGTTGCGCGCCGCGAAGACCATCGCCGACGGCATGGCACGCCGCGAGCCGCGCATCCTCGTCGGAACCGACGCCCGGCTCCTCGACGCGCTCCAGCGGCTGGCGCCGCGCCGCTACGGCGCGATCTTGAGGCGCCTGGTGGAGCTCATCGACCGCTGAGAACGCTCCCCGCGGCGTCTTGCCTGCCTTCGTGGCCGCCGCCGGTCTATCGTAAGACGTGACCTTCGCACCCGCGCCCCGCACCGCGCCCCTCGACGCGCGGCTCCAGGCCTTCTCGTTCGCGTCGGGGCTCCGCGAAGAGGCCCAGGCACGTCTGCGTTCGGTTGTGCGTGTCCGCCACTTCCCCGAAGACGCCGTGCTCGTACGGCCGGGCCAGGAGTGCGTGGTGGTTCCCTTCGTAGAGCGCGGGCATATCCGCGTCGCCCGCGACGGTTCACGCGACCGCTCCCGGGAGCTTCTCCTCTACGACGTGTGTCCCGGCGAAGCGTGCGTGCTCGCCCTGACCGGCGCGCTCCGGCAGGTTCCCTATCCAGCCGAGGCCACTGCGGCTGCCGGGACGGACGCGATCTTCGTCCCCGCAGCGGAGCTCCGGTCGCTGTTCACGGAGGAGCCCGCGGTCCAGCGCTACGTCGTCGACGTCTTCGCCAGCCGGTTGACCGATCTGATGCAGCTCGCCGACGAGGTCGCCTTCGGTTCCATCGAGACGCGCCTGGCCCGCTTGCTCCTGCGCGAGGCTCACGCTCAGAAGGTCGCGCTCACCCACGCAGAGCTCGCCTCGATGCTCGGCACCGCTCGCGAGGTCGTCAGCCGGACCCTCGACAAGATGCAACGACGAGGCTGGGTCCAGCTCGGACGACGACGGGTGACGCTGCGCGATCCCGAGGCTCTGCGGCAACTCGCCCCGCCTCCTCCGCCCAAGCGGTGACACCCATCGTTCCTGACGGTGACCCCGGTCACGGAACCCAGCGGCTCCGCGACCCACGCTGGGTCCACGTAGCAGCCGCCCAGGACCGAAGCTGTTCGGGACGACGGCAGGGGACGGCTGCCGACAAGGAGGAGAACATGACTCGCAACGTTGGACCCATGGATCGCGCTCTCCGGGTGCTGGTCGCCTTTGGGCTCTTTGCCCTTTTCTTCGTGCTCGACGGACCGATGCGCTACATCGGGCTCGTCGGGCTCGTGCCTTTGCTGACCGCAGCGGTCGGCTTCTGCCCCCTCTACCGACTGATCGGAGTCAACACATGCCCTCGTCGCGACACGCACGCCTGAGCGCGTTCGGCCTCGCCCTGCTCCTGGGGGCCTGTGGGGGCGCCCAGAGCCAGGCCTCTGCGGGCACCTCCACGGACGAGCTTCCCCCGGCGCCGCGGGTTAGCGGCGCCGAGGCCCGCGCTCGGGTCGCCGCCGGGGCGCTCCTGCTGGACGTCACGCCCCCTTCCCGCGCGAACGACTCCTTCATCGAGGGGCGGGTTCACATTCCCATCAGCGAGCTGGCCGAGCGTATGGACGAGCTGCCCCGAGACCGACCCATCGTGGTCTACTGCTACGGCGGGCGCGGCAGTCCGCGCGCTGGCGCGATGCTTCAGGCCGCGGGCTACGACGTGGTGGTCATGGGACCTCGCAGCGCCTGGTTCGACGGCGCAACGGAGGCCGGCGCAACGGAGGCCGGCGCAGCCGATGGCGCAACGGATGCCGGCGCAACGCAGGCCGATGGCGCAACGGAGGCCGGCGCAGCCGAAGGCGCAACGGAGGCCGAAGGCGGGGTCGCCGAAGCGGAAAGCCAACCCTAGCTAGAGCACATCATCTCAACAGCGATCGTCGATCGATCCGTAGACTGGGCGGGACCGGCGCATCCGCGAAGCGAGGGAACACCGAGCATTCTTGAGGTGAGAGGATGGCGCGGCAGAGGGCGTGCGCAGGCCGCGGAGCGTCGACGAGGGCTCTAGTCCGCCCGTTGAAACACCGCGACCTGGCGCGCCGCTTCGGGCCCTGAGGATCGTCAAGGTTTCCTCGCACGGCTGGATCGCGCTCGCGCAGGGGGCTCCCCGCGAGCGCGATCCATCGTGGTCGGTGCTGGGGCGGGCGGATGGCCGCTGTTGACTGATGGGACCGGGCCGAGAACTGGGCGCGGCGCCGGCGGTTCCCCTACCGGCGCGCAAGAGAGAGAGCCCTCTCAACTCCAGATGCGGCTGCAGGTGCCGATGTCGTTGGTCACGCAGATGCAAAGGGCGGCGCCGCTTAGACCTGCGCATGGGTTTGAGCTCGAGCTCCCGCTCGATCCGCCGCTCGAACCGCTCGAGCTCCTCGAGCTGCCCGAGCTGTCCGAGGAGTATGGGCCGACCGTGCACCCGTCTTCGTCCTGCCAGTCGCCGCAGTCGTTGTACCCGTCGCAGACGCTGTCCGCGTACACGTAGGCGCCGCTGCGGCAACGGCACCGTTCCCCCCTGCAGTCGTTGAGCTTGGGGATATGGACGCCCGGGCAGCCGCGCTCGTCCTGCCAGTCGCCGCAGTCGTTGTCGCCGTCGCACACCCAGCTCACGGGAATCCAGGACTCGTCCATCTCGCAGAAGCAGTCGCCCTCTTCATCGCACTGAATGCCTGGCTCATCGGAAGCGCAGGCGCTGGCCAAGGTGAAAAACGCAAGAGCAAGGGAACGCTTGAACATGGTGAACCTCGTGTGTGGGCCCTCTTGTCGCCCGTGGGGTTCACCAGTTGCTGCCCGCGGTTCACTTCCCGGAGGAGCCTTCCGCCATGCCGTGGGTCCCGGTGTCGGGAAGTCAGAACGCCGCTTCCGGGACGCCCTCTCGGCGGCGGCCGAAGGCAAGCAGCCA
>JALVDI010000242.1 GCA_027009115.1 Polyangiaceae bacterium
GCTGCGGCGGAGCTTCCAGGTACGCGTTCGGGAGCACTGGAGCCCGCGCCGCCGGCGGGACGCGATCCACGCCGCGTTCCTCCACCGACTCGCCGAGACGCTCCGCGCTCGTTCGGACATCTTCCGAGGCATCGTTGGGCCACCGCGGCCGCGGCACCGCGACCACCTCCACCTCGACGCCGCCCCGTGGCGCTACGCCATGTTCGGCTACTCGGCGCCCGAACCGTCGCCGGACTGACGTCCTCCATGGATCTCGAAGAAGCGAGCGAGGGCTCCTCCTCGCGCCCGTGGTAGCTTCGGCATCATGAGCTCCTGCCCGAGCTGCGCGAGTGTCGTCCCGAGCGACCTCGGCGAGTCGTCGTGCCCGAACTGCGGCGCGGCCCTCTCCCCTTCCACGCCGCCGGCGGAGGTCGAAGAGGAGGTACCTGAGGGCCTCTCGGTGCGTCGAGCTCATGCCGGCGTGATGGCCACTGGGTACGGCGATGCGCAACGCCAGGAGGAGTCGCTCACCCTCTGCTGGCGGTGGGATCCGCACCCTGCCTTCAGGCTGCTCTTCGGCGTGCTCACAACGTCAATGTTGGCATACGTGATATACCTAACCGTAACGAATGAGGATTCGGGTTGGGTCACCAAGGTGTTCGGAGTCCTCCTCTACGGTGGGATGGCGGGCGTGTTCGCCTACTCATCCATAACCCTCGCATTCAACTCGACATGCGTTGAGGTGGCAGGCGGGGAGCTGACGGTGTGGTCGGGTCCCGTCCGACCGGAGGTCCAGCGGTATCCGATGGAGGAGATCGAAGCGATCTGCGCTCAAGAGAAAGACCTTGGCCGGGGTGGCGTCCAGCACGAGATCTGGGTGTGCGTCAACGGGGAGCAGACCGAGCTCGCCGCCCACCTCAGGAAGCGTCAACTGGCCGAGTATGTGACCCGGACGCTCCGCGCGCAGCTTGAGCAGTACCGAGAAAAGACCCGCGCCGACGCCGAGGCTTCCGAGCGCGCCGCGAGCTGAACGGCCGATGCCCGTCCAAGCGAGATGCTACCCTTGCGGCGATGCGTTGCCCTCGTTGCGGAGGAGCTCTGTCGCGGGAGGCGCTTCGAGAAGATCTCTTCGTTTGCGCCAGCTGCGGGATGCGCACGCGGGAGCCGCTGCGCGATCCGCCGCCAGAGGTTCAGATCCTGCGATCGGTGCTGCCCAACCGCGACAGCGTCGGCTACCGGCAGGCGGCCCGTGAGCCGGGGGCCCTCGCGCTCTGCTGGCGCTGGTTTCGTCCGAGGCATGTCGCGACGCTCGTCTTCTCGATGCTCTGGGACGGTTTCCTCGTCGTCTGGTTCACCATAGCGGCGACGCTCCCGGGGCCCATGGGGATCGCGATGATGTGCTGCCCGATCGTGCATGTGCTCGCGGGCCTCGCGATCACCTACATCGCGGTGGCGGGCTTGCTGAACCGAACGCACGTGGGGCTCGAGGATGGCTGGCTCTCGGTTCACCACGAGCCGCTTCCTTGGCCCGGTGGTGGGCGCTACCCTGCCGCCGAGATCCGCTCCGTTGGTGTGCGCGAACAGCGGCTGCAGCGCGGTCAGGTCGGCTACGAGCTCGTGGCGGACCTTGGTTCCCGGACGGCGGTGTTGGCCAAGGGTTTTCGTGACCGAGCAGTCGCCGAGTACATTGCAGACCTGATCGAAGCGCATCTGGATCTCGCCGATTGAAGTTTGCGGCGATGTTGCGGTGTATGCTCCCGGCGGCGGTGGCAACCTCGCCATGAGATTGCCGAAGAAAGAGAATGAACGAGACGCAGGCGGACTGGCGGCGACACCACGATCAAGTCGAGGCTTTGGTCGCGCTTGGGAGCTGGTTGTGGGACCTCGAGTTGGACCTTCATTGGTGGTCGGCGAACCTCCACCGCCTGCTCGCATCGCCGCTGGAGCGGGAGCCCTCCCTCGACGCCTTCCTCGATGGTGTCCACCCGGATGACCGCCGGCACGTCCGCGCGCACTTCGACGCGGCCGCCCGGAACCTCCATCCCTCCCCCGTCGGCTGCCGCCTGCTCGCGAACGGTGGGAAGCCTCGTCACCTGCGCGTCGCAAGTGTCGTGTCCCGAACCGACGAGAGCCCTCGCGTGCTTGCCGTGGTGCAGGACGTCACGGAATCGCACGCGCGCGAGCGGGAGCTGCTGCGCGCCAAGGAGCTCCTCGAACAGGCGCAGGCGATGGCCCAGGTGGGCTCATGGGTTTGGGATCCGGCGGCGGACCACGTGGAGATCTCGCCGGCCATGCGGACCATCTTCGGTGTGGACTCGGAGCTCGACCCGACGATCGACTGCTTGCTGGGCCTCGTTCACCCGGACGATGCCTTGAGCTTTTCGCAGGCGCTGGAGCGGGTGCGGCGGGATCGGCAGCCGGCCAGTGTCGAGATCCGGATCCGGCGCAAGGATGGCTCCGAACGCGACCTCGCGATGATGGCGCGCCCCCTCGACACCGAAGGCGGTGCGCGGCTCGCCGGGGTCGTGCTCGACGTGACGGAGCGGCGCCGTCTCGAGGCGCGGCTCCGCTGGTCCGAGACACTCCGAGCCTTGAGCCGTCTCTCGGCGGGCATCGCCCACGAGTTCAACAACCTGCTCACGGTCGTCGTCGGGCACGCGCAAGTCCTGTACGACAAGGAACCGTCCGATGACCTGGAGGCGATCCTTCAGGCGGCGAAGAACGGCGCCGAGCTCACCCGCCGTCTCCTCGCCTTCGCGCGTGAGTCCCCCGCCGAGGTACGCCCCTTGGTTCTCGAGGACGAAGTCGCGGACGGGGCGCGCATCTTGTCGCGCCTCGTCGGCAGCGGTCTGCGCATCGAGCTCGCGCTTTCGAGCACACCGACGACCGTGCTCCTCGACCCGGCACACCTTCACCGGGCGTTACTGGGGTTGGCGGAGAACGCCCGCGACGCCATGCCGCGTGGCGGGACCCTTCGCATCTCCACGACCCCCAAGACGGTCGGTGATCGGGCGGGGGTCGAGCTCGTCCTCGCCGACGAAGGGGTGGGTATGGACGAGGCGACGCGCCAGCGCGCGACCGAGCCGTTCTTCACCACGAAGGGCCCCGGCGAGGGAGACGGAATGGGGCTGGCGGTCGTCTATGGGCTCGTCGAACAGATGGGCGGCACCTTCGAGCTGCGCAGTGAGCCCGGCGCGGGCACGGAGGCCGTGATCTGGTTGCCGGCGACCGTCGTGGACACGGCGGAAAGCGACAGGCCGGCCGGAGCCCCGAAGGCGACCCACCCGGTCGTGCTCGTGGTCGAAGACGACCCGCTCGTGCGTCGGCTGGTCCGCCGCATCCTCGTCCGCGAGGGCTACGAGGTCGTGCTGGCGGAGGGGCCCGACGAGGCGATCGCCTTGGCGCAGCAACGGCGGATCGATGCACTGCTCACGGACCTGACGATGCCCGGTGGAGGTGGGCGCCGGGTCGCCGCGGATCTCCGCGCGCAGCACCCGGATTTGCCGGTGCTCTACATGACGGGCTTCTCGCCGAACGTGGGCGATCTCGACGCGCCGGTGCTCTTCAAGCCGTTTCAGCCGGACAAGCTCTTGCGCGCCCTCGAACGCCTCCTTGGCTGAGGTCGTCGCGCGACCGGATCGGCCCGTCAGCGCGGCCGGCGTTTGCGGCGCTTCGCTGCGGCTCGTGTTGCCGATGCCTCTTCCCAAGGCATGGGGTAGGCGTACTGCGTCATCGGACGGGTCGGTTTGGCTTGGAGCTCGAGATCTTCGATCAGGAGCGCCGGCGAAATCGTGGACACGGGCACGTACCCCGACTCGGCGCCACAGTAAGCGTTGTCGACCTCCTGCCGCGCGCCCGCAGCGAGGATGCCACTCGTCGCGTTGAGGGGCGTGCCAACGAAATCCACGCCGCGCACGAGCTCTTGCCGGCCGTCAGGGTAGACGCGGGCGGCCAAATCGATGTCGCCGAGGAAGGCCTGGAAATCGTAGGCTTCGGTGGTCGTTTCGCCGCCGTAGGCTTCCATGATTCGCACGCCGTAGGGCACTCCCTGCCGTCGGATCTCGTCGAGAAAGGCCCGCATGAGCGCGTCGTCGTCGAGGCCGTTTCTCGCTTCGACGAGGGTAACCCCCATGCGACTGATGGGACGCGCGTGGTAGGCGCTGCGTCCGTGGCCGTTGGAGTGGTGCCTCTTGGCGATCGGCGTGCGGCTCGTGAGGAAGCCGCAGAGCACCCCGTCGCGGATGAGCTCTGCTTCCTGGGCTTCGACGCCTTCGTCGTCGAAGAGGTAGTGACCCGTGAGCGATTGGCCCCGGTAGTGGGTCAGCCGCGGGTCGTCCCGCACCGAGAGGGTCGGAAGGATGATCTCGTTGCCCACGGAGTCGCGGAAGGTCTGGCCTTCGCCCTGGGAGAGCAGTCGGTTGCCTTCGAGGCGGTGGCCAAGAGCCTCGTGCATCAGCAGCCCCGCCGGCTTCGGGTCGAGCAAGACCGGCCCGGCGTAGGACCGCAGCACCGGGGCCTTCGACAGCGCTTGGGCGCGCGCGTGGAGCTTGCGGAAGGTTGCCTTCACTTGGCGGAGCGAGGGCAGCTCGTCGGGATCGGTGACGAAGAAGCTGCGGCTCTGCGGGAAGGTGTAGCCGGAAGGGGAGAGGTACCAGAGGTAGAGCTCAATGGTCCGGAAGGGGAGCGCCTGCACGATCGTCGAGCCCTCGGAGCTGACGAAGACGCGGACCTGGTTGGAGCCCACGACCCGGACGTACCCGTCGCGGACGCAGGGGAGGTCTTTGAGGCTTCGGCTGGCTTCGATGGCGAGCTTTCGGAAGGCGTCGGCGTCGAAGTCGGGCATGCCACGCCAGTAGACCTGCTCGATGGGGGCACGCCGCTCGAACGCAGGCAACGCTCGGTGCTCGTCGAGGTAGTTGAGACCGACGGCCTTCTTGTGGAGGAAGTCGTCGCAGGCCTCGCGGTAGCGGGCCTCGGTGAGACGCCAGAGCGCGAAGCGCAAGCCGTCGTCGCTGCCGGCGAGGGGCATCCGCACCATCTCGTAGGACTCGAGGTCCGTGCTGTTGTCTTTGAGTCCTCCGTTGCGGACCTGATCGCGCCGGTAGGAGCCCACGCGCACGTCGCACAGGCAGCTGCGGCGTTGCTCGTGGGTGTCCGCGGTCAGCCCTCCGAACTTTGCCTCGATGCGCCACTCTTCGTCGTGGCGGAGGTTGTAGGAGATAAAGTAAGGGCGCGGATGCCCAGGGATCCGCATCCGATCCATCGCGCGGGTCAGCTCCTTGCGAGCAACCCGGGCGAGCCTGGTGGCCGTCCGTCGATTCAAGGGAGGCGGACCATACGACCCTCGGTCGCCGCTGTCGATCCGTTGCGCCGAAGCCGCACGAGGAGCGCAAGGTGGTGTCGGCGCGAAGGTCCCGCAGGGGCGCCCGGTGCTCCGGACCCTTCAGGCGCCGAGCTGGCGAGCCAGCTCGATGTAGGCCGCCCGCGCTTCGGCCCGGCTCATGCCCTGGCGCTTGGCCCAGGCGTCGTACTTGGCGCGTCCCTTCACGTCCAACATGCCGGGCCGCTTGCCGGAGACATCGCCCACGGTGGCCTGCTTGTAGAGCGAGTACAGCTCGAGCAAGACGTCGTTGGGGGGAGTTTTGGAGAGGCCACCCACCCGGGTGACGGCTGCCTCGAACTCTTCTTCGCCGCTCATGCTGCAGAGGCTACCACGGACGGCGCACCTCGAAGGCGGTCGCCTCCGCGCCGCGCAGCGAGCTCACCGGCCGACTGCGCCGGAGCGATCGCCGCTCGCTCGGGAGCTGGCTCCTCGCAGACGGGCGCCGTCCCCGTCGGCCAGGTCCTCAGCGCGCCGTCGCGCTCAGCGCACCTGCACGGTCGTCCTCCGCCGGGCGGGGGCGGCGCGTCCCCGCACCTGGACCGTCGTGCGGCGACGGGTTCGCGTCGTCGCTCGGACACTCGCCGCGGGTCGGGTCCGCACCACCGGCCGCCCCCGAACCCGGGTCGTGCGCACCACCGGACCTCGGCGCACGGTGGTCGTCCGCACCGCCGGCCGCCCCTGAACCCGGGTCGTGCGCACCACCGGACCTCGGCGCACGGTGGTCGTCCGCACCACCGGCCGCCCCTGAACCCGGGTCGTGCGCACCACCGGACCTCGGCGCACGGTGGTCGTCCGCACCACCGGCCGCCCCTGAACCCGGGTCGTGCGCACCACCGGACCTCGGCGCACGGTGGTCGTCCGCACCACCGGCCGCCCCTGAACCCGGGTCGTGCGCACCACCGGACCTCGCGCACCCACCACCCGCACCGCGGGCCGAGGGTGGACGTAGGTGACGCCCACGGCCCGCTGCGGCGGCGCCCAACCCCCGCGGTAGAAGACATAGCGCCCGCCGCGGTTCACCCAACCGCTGCGGACCCACACGTAGCCGCTCTGCGGCGGACGCTGCCACTGGCCCGGAGTCCAGGCCCACTGTGCGCCATCCCACCGCCAGTACCCATCGACCCAAACGTAGCCGGGGCCTGGCGGCGTGCCGAGCTGCTCCTGGTAGGGGGCCGGCGGTGGCTGGCTCACCCAGATCTCTTGGGCGTAGTTCGGATCGGCGTAGGCGCTCGGCCCATAGCTGGCTTGCGCCTGGGCGTAGCCCTGCGACTGAACTTGAACGCTCGCCGGCTGCACTTGGACCGTGCGCGCGGGCGTGTGGTAGACGGTGCATCCACCGAGGAACAAACCCGCGAGCAGTAGCTTCTTCATAGAGACAGGGTGGCGCGCTCCGAGCCCGACGTCACTCGAATTCCCAAATCGCCGTCTTCCCTCACAGAGCGTCCGGCCAGACCGACTTCAGCCAGCTCAGGGGCTTGTCTTCGCTAGGGGCGATGCCGTCCGAGGCGGCGACGTCCAGCAACCGGCGCAGGATCGCCCGGCGGGCTGCGGGGCGCTCGACGGCGCGAGCGGCCTCCTTGAGCTCCGCACGGGTCGTGAAGCGCTCCTTGGCCCTCTCCATGGCGACGGCGAAGCGCGACAGTCCCATCTCGCCGCGGAGCGCGTCGATCTCCACGCGTTCGGCGTCCGAATAGTCGCCGTCGGCGACGACGATCTCGCGCAGCAGCCCGAGCAGCACGACGTCTTCGTCAGGGGTCAGGTCCTTCATCGCCCCGATGATGCGAGAAGACAGGGTCCGGCGCCAGAGTGCTCACCGGTGGCGACGCAGGAGCCCTTCGCTCGCCAGGAGCCAGGCAAGACTCGACGCCAGCAAGAGCCCCGCGACTGCCAAGACCGCCAGGAACTCGCCATGAGCGAACATGAGCGGCGCGGTGCCCGCTCGGTATTCGGACAGCGACCCAACGTGGAGGGTGCGGTCGTAGAGCCCGGCCATGAGAGCGAGCACGAGCAGGGCGACCCCGGTGACGAGGCGCGCGGCGCCGGCCGCTTGGCCCCGCTCGATCAGCCGTTCGGCGACGACGAAACCGCCGTAGGCGCTCAGGTTCACGAGGGCCATGACCAGGGCGAGGACCGCGAAACCCCACGGCGCGGCGCCGTTCAAGAAGAACGCCCGCGCGTCGAAGAAGTAGTTCCACTCCCAGTCCGGGAAACGGAGCATGAAGAAGAGAATGGTCGGCGCCAGCACCGTCGACTGAAAGAGCATCGTCTTTCGGAGCAGGCGCTCGCGGCCGGGTACCGTGGATTGCTCCGGGTCGCGGCCTCGGACAGCGAGGGCCGCACCGATGGCGAAACTGATGGGCGCGTCGATGGTGATCACCGCCGGTCATCATCGCCAAAGCCGCTCGCGGCCTCAAGGGACGCCGAGGCGCCGGACCTTCCGGTGGCCTACGCGTCTTCGCCGCTCAAGAGCCCGGCGATGTTCACCCCGAACGCTCCGCCGGTCCCCGCGGCGAGCTGCTCGATCGCCTGCAGATGGTGTCGCAGCAGATCGCGGTTGTCGGCGACGGGAAGGTTGAGCATCTCGAGCGCGCCGATGCGGTCCTCGGGCGTGAACGGCGGCTCGTCCACCTTCTCCATGGACAGCTTGTCCGGCGCGTAGGTGGAGTGTTCGGGGCGCGTGTCGACGAGGGTGTAGTCGTCGCCGCGGCGGAGCTCGAGGGTGACGGTTCCGCTGACCGCGGGGGCGACCCAGCGGGTGAGCGCGTCCTTCAGCAAGAGGCCCTCCGGGTCGAACCACTTGCCCTCGTAAAGCAGCCGCCCGAGGCGTCGGCCGAGGTTGAAGTAGAGGTCGGTGGTCGCCTCGTTGTGGATGGCGCTCAGCAGCCGTTCGTAGACGATGTGCAGCAGCGCCATGCCCGGCGCCTCGTAGATGCCGCGGCTCTTGGCCTCGATGACGCGGTTTTCGATCTGGTCGCTCATGCCGAGGCCGTGGCGGCCGCCGATGGCGTTGCACTCCGAGAAGAGGGCGAAGAGCGATTCGTGGCGCCGACCGTTGATGGCGACCGGCACTCCCTGCGCGAAGGTGACGGACACCTCTTCGGGGGCGATCTCGACCTCCGGCTTCCAGAAGGCGACGCCCATGATCGGCTCGACGATGCGGATGCCCTTGTCGAGGTGTTCCAGGTCCTTGGCCTCGTGAGTGGCGCCCAAGACGTTGCTGTCGGTCGAATAAGCCTTCTCGGTGCTCATCGAGTAAGGCAGCCCAAGCTGTTGGAGGAACTCGCTCATCTCCTTGCGGCCTCCCAGCTCCGAGACGAACGTCGGGTCGAGCCAGGGCTTGTAGATCTGAAGCTGTGGGTCGACGAGGATGCCGTAGCGGTAGAAGCGCTGGATGTCGTTTCCCTTGTGGGTCGATCCGTCGCCGAAGACGTGGACGTCGTCGTCGCGCATGGCGCGCACGATGGCAGTCGTCGTCACGGCGCGCCCGAGCGGCGTGGTGTTGAAGTACTTGCGTCCGCCGCTGCTCAAATGGAAAGCGCCGCACTGAATCGCGACGATGCCCTCGCGTACGAGCGCCTCGCGGCAGTCGATGAGCCGGGCGTCCACGGCGCCGTGCTCGAGGGCCTGCGGCGGGATGTCGGCGACGTCCTTCTCGTCGGGTTGACCGAGGTCCGCGGTGTAGGCGTGGACCTCGAGCCCATGGCGGCTCATCCAGGCGACGGCGGCGCGGGTGTCGAGGCCGCCGGAGAAGGCCAGGCCGATGCGGGTTCCGGTGGGGGGCAGGTGTCGGTAGATGCGGCTCACGGGGGCCTCATAGCACCGGGCCCCGCCGGATCCAGCGCGTCGAATTGCGCCGGGCCCGCGGCGCCCGAACAGTGGCGGCCATGAGAGCCGCTCGCATTCACGCCTACGGCGCCGCCGACGAGCTTCGGGTCGAGGACGTGCCGGCGCCGCGACTGGGGCCCGACGACGTGCGCGTCGAAGTCCACGCCGCCAGCGTCAACCCCGTCGACGTCAAGATCCGGTCGGGAGGCCAGCGCGCGGTGGTGTGGCTCTCGCTGCCGGCGACCTTGGGCCTGGACCTGTCCGGCGTCGTCACGGAGGTGGGCGCTCGGGTGCGCGGCTTCGCCGTGGGCGACGAGGTCTTCGGCTCCCCCAGCCACCGGCGCATGGGCACCTACGCCGAGGAGATCAGCGTCCGCGCCAACGAGCTCGCTCGCAAGCCACGGAACCTCACGCACCTGGAGGCGGCGTCCTTGCCCCTGGTCGGCCTGACGGCCTGGGACGCGCTGGTGGAGGCATGCGAGCTGCGCGCCGGCGAGCGCGTGTTGATCCAGGCGGGATCCGGCGGGGTCGGGACCTTTGCGATCCAGCTCGCAAAACACCTGGGGGCGACGGTCCTGACGAGCTGCAGCCCGCGGAACTTCGAGCTCGTCCGCGGCCTTGGCGCCGACGAGGTCCTCGACTACCGCACCCAGGACTTCGAAGAGGTCGCCGCCGGGGTCGATGTCATCCTCGAGAGCGTCGGCGGCGAAGCGGTCGACAAGGCCCTTCGAACCGTACGGCCCGGCGGCCGTGTCGCGGCGATCACCGCGGGGCTGCCGAGCCTCACCGCGCGTTACGGTCCCGCGCTGGGCCTCGGGATGATGGTGGCGCGCACCTTGAAGCAGGCCCTCGGGGCCCGCGTGCGGCGCGGCGTGCGGCTAAGCTTCGTCACCCGCCGCCCTGACGGACAGGTGCTCGGGCGCATCGCCGAGTTGGTCGAACAGGGGCGCATCCGTCCGGTCGTCGATCGCGTCTTCGACCTGGGCGCGATCGCCGACGCCCACCGCTACGTCGAGACCGGCCATGCCCGCGGGAAGGTCGTCGTCCGGGTCCGACCCGAAGATCCATAGCCACGCCTCACCCGCGACGTCGTCCGCGAAGGGCTGGAGAGCCGGTGCGACGTGCAACTGCTTCAACTACTCCTGGGACGACGAGTGGACCTGACGCGCGGCTCGCTCGACAAACCTCAGGAGCTCCTCGCCTGGCTGCGTCGTGCAGGCTCGTCCTCGCGATCGCGTTCCATCGAGTCGCTCCTGGGGCTGTCCGCTCGGCCGCCTCAAGGTTCGCAAGGGGGCGGCGGGTAGGTCCCGCCGAGGGGCACAACGTAGCGCTCGGTCACGAGCACTTCGCCGTCGACCTCGGCCGAGGCCTCGATCCGCATCAGCTCGCCCACCCGACAGCCAGGGTCCTCCACGACGGAAGCGAAGCCGACGAAGTCGCGGAAGCCGTCCGCGTTGGGCGGGTCGAGGACCATCGTCGCCGTCGCCATCCGGGGCGGCAGGCTCTCGTCGGCCGGCTGCATGGTGATGCGCAGCGGCGTGCGATCGTCCAGGCCACGGGTGCGCACGCTCAGCCAGAGGTGCCACCCTCCTTGGGCGCCGCGCACGAGCTCGAGCTCCTGACCGTCGGTGATCGGCTCGAAGCGCCAGGAGCCGGTGCCGAGCTCGAGGCTCGCGCCCTCCCCGTTCACCTGAGGCGCGCAAGCGACGAGCGTCGCGAGGACCGCCGAGCCCAGGCCGCGCATCACCGGCTCCGGCGACGAGCGAAGAGCGTCAGGGCCAGGAGACCCAGCAGCCCCGTGGGGTTGGCGCCGGCGCTCGTCGAAGAGCAGCCAAAGCGGGTCGCCGGAGGCGGCACCGTCGCGTTGTGCGCGAGGATCGTCGCCTCGATCCGGTCGGCGTTGTCGTCGATGACCGCTCCTTCTCCCTCGGTGCCCACGCGCCGCACGCGACGGGTGGCGGGCATGCTCTCGTCGCCGGTCGCGAAGGGCCACTCGGAACCGACTCCCCGCACGACCTCGCCGCTGGGAAGGTACACGCGGTAAGGCGCTTCGCTCAGAGAGACACCCGACGCACACTCGATCACCCGATCGGCGCTGTGCACGTTGTCGACATCGCCGAGGTCGGCGTTGAAGTCGAAGACTGGGTCCATCGTCATCTCGTGCGCCGACATCGTCGTATAAAGCCGCGTCGCGTACGGGATCTCGCGGAAGAGCGCCGCTGTCTCGGCCATGGGCGCGATGACCTCGGTTCGCATGTCCTCGAGGAGCGCCGTGGGGTCGAGGCCCTCGATATCTCTCGTCAGCCGTGAGACGTAGCAATCCATGCAGCCGTAGAACGCGTCCTCCTCGATCCCAGGCGGGACGGGGACGTGCCGGCGAAGCAGCTCGTTCATGCCGTCGAGGCTGCGGAACGACGACAGCTCCGAGAGCAGCTCGCCCTCGCGGATCGTCCAGTTCTGGCTGCGGAGCCAATCGAAGCTGTTGGCCATCCCCTCCGGCCAGATCGCTTCGGCGAGAGGCAGGGCGGGTCCCGCCATCTCGGTGACGAAGCCTTGTCCGCCGGCCTCGTTGGCGGCCTGGGTGACGACGTCGTTGTAGTTGTTGTTGGGGTTGATCCAGTCGATGAGGGCGTCGTTGAGCTCGAGGTCGCGGTAATTCGCCGGGATGGCGCGGTGCGGCCCGAGGACCCAGACCATGACGCCCATGTCGTCGGTGGCGGCGACGGCGGTGGGGCGGATGGGGATCGACGGCAGGCCGGCGCCGAAGCTGAGGCGCACCGGCCGAATGGATCCGGCGTCGGCGTCCTTGGTCAGCCGGAAGGCGAGCAGGTTCATGCCCTGTTCGAGATAAACTTCGAGCATGTCGGCGCCGAACTCGTCCACGTCGTAGCCGTTGTCGCGCAGCCAGGCGATGGCTTCGGCGCCGGGTTCGTCCACCGAGGCGTCGACGTCGATGACGACGTAGTCGTAGGGGCCGACGGTGCCGGCGTCCAACACGCCCACCGGAGGCGCGCCCGCGTCGGCGTCGGGGCCAGCGGTCGGGGCGCTCGCGCCTGCGGGGAAAAAGCGCCGCGGCTCGCGGCAGCGGCCCTCGATGGTGGTGTTGAGCTGGTAGAGAGGATTGGTCGCCGCCTGAAGGCGGCTGAAGGCCGAGTTCGAGGAGACACCCACCTCGGGCACACCCTGCACCGGCAGCATCCAGGCAAAGTTCTCGGACGGTCCCGAGTACTGGATCTGGATCAGCGCCGTCACCTCGCCGTCGTCGTGCCGGGCGAAGATAATGCGCTCGGCCGCCTGGTTGACCGGCTGCGTGTTGTTGCAGAAGAACCCGCCGCAGGCGCGGGCGGGGGTGGGGCTCGAGGCGAGCGTCGCCGCCACGGTGAGGGCGCCGAGGCCGCCGGTGAGGAGATTGCGCATGCGACACTCTTTTGCACACTCCGCGCCAACGGATTGGGCGGGCGAACCCCGGGCCTCGAGGGGCGCAGGCACGTTTTGGCACAACTCAGGCGTGCCGGAGTGCCACCACTACCCGAGCTGCCCCACGAGCCATCGAGGTAGGGGTACTTCTTCAGGTGAGCCGCTCTTCGGCCTCACATGCCGAGGCAGACGTACTTGAGCTCCGTCCACTCCTCGACGCCGTGATGAGAGCCCTCGCGGCCCAAGCCGCTCTCCTTGACGCCTCCGAAGGGAGCCTCGGCG
>JALVDI010000243.1 GCA_027009115.1 Polyangiaceae bacterium
GAGCCACACAAGGGGGGCCCCAGGCGTTCCACCCACCCGGCGCCGTCCGAAGACCTTGCTCGCCGGGCACGGCGGCGCCGGTCTCGGGCCACCGGACTCTTGCGAGAAACGCGGCCATGGTTAGGGATGAGAACGCCGTGATTTTCGATCCCCTTTACCTCATCCTCGCAGCCCCCGGGCTCCTCCTCGGCCTCTGGGCCCAGTGGCGGGTCAAGAGCACCTTCACGCGCTACGCCGCGATCCCCACCAGCCAAGGGCGTACGGGCGCCGAGGTCGCCGCGGCCATCCTCCGAACGGAAGGGATCGACGGGGTGCGCATCGAACCGTCGCAAGGCTTCCTGTCCGACCACTACTCGCCTGGCGAACGTACGCTGAGACTCTCCCCGGATGTCTTCGGCGGGCGCAGCATCGCCGCCGCCGGGGTCGCAGCGCACGAAGTGGGTCACGCAATCCAGCACGCCCGTAGCTACCCGTTCTTGGGCATGCGCTCGACGCTGGTCCCAGTCGTGCAGTTCGCTTCCCCTCTGGCCGTACCGACCATCGTCGGAGGCTTCGTGCTGAGCTCTCTGAGCGGCGGAAGCATGGGGCAGCTCCTCATCCTCGGCGGTCTCGCGCTCTTCGCGGCGGTGGTCCTGTTCCAGCTGATCACACTCCCGGTCGAGTTCGACGCCAGCCGCCGCGCCCTCGCGTCCCTCGAGCATGGCCGCCTGATGAGCCCGGGGGAGCTCGAAGGGGCCGCCCAGGTCCTGCGGGCTGCCGCTTGGACCTACGTGGCCGCCGCCGTGAGCGCGATCCTCACGTTCCTCTACTTCCTCATCCGAAGCGGCCTGCTCGGTGGACGCCGCGACTGAGGAACGTACGGAGGGCCGCTCGCCCGGACAGCTCTCCGTGCGCCTCGCAGCCGTGAGCGCGCCCCCTCGAAACCCTTCAAAGGTCTCCTCGTTGCGCCGCCTTGCCCGTGGGAACGCTCGCGACCGCGATCCATCACCGTCGGTACTGGGACGGGACCGTCAGGGCTAGGTTAGGTACGGTTTTCAGCAGGCGACCCGCTCGCGCCAGAGCTCGTCGGCCACCCCTGCCGCCTCGAGGGTCAGCAGCACAAGCTGCAAGCGATCGACCTCGAGCTCGCTCTCGGCCGCAATCGCCTCAAGGCGGTCGCCAATGCTGCCCTCCGCGATGGCGTCGTAACTCTCGTCGTCGACCGCCTCGATAGCCGCCGCCGCCCGGCGCACGTAGGAGGTGAGGGCCGCCGCCGGATCGATGATCTCACCGCGCACCGCCTCAGTGATCGACGGCGGCAGCCCGTTGTCCTCGAGAAGCGCCGCGCCCAGGGCGGGAGAACTCCATCCGTAGCGTGCAATCTCAAGCTTCGCGCGACGATCGAAGTCGCTCCCCGCCTCATCTAGGAGCTCGGCATACTCCTCACCGTCGGCGGCTAGCAACCCCATGGCCCCCACTTCCGACAGGAGCCCGGCCAGGAACGCAACGCTACGCTGTTGTCGGAGGCCGATCTCGGGCGCAACGTGACGAGCGATGCTCCCCGCGCTCAGGCTCCGCTGATGAAAGCCCCGTGAGAGCTCGTGGTCGCTGGCGAAGGCGGCGAGCATGCCCATGGCCGTCGCCATCTCGTGCAGCTCGCGCAACCCCACGCTCACCACCGCCTGCTCCAGCGTATCTACCTTGCGCCGGCGGCCGAGCAGAGCGGAGTTGGCCAGACGCATCAACTCGGCAGCAATGCTCGCGTCGAGGGCGATGGCCTCGGCGATCTCCCGGATGTCGGAGGTGTCTCGGGACGTCAGCTCGATCACCCGCTGAGCCGTCGCGGGGACGGGGCAGAGGGTCTGGATGCGCTCGCGCAGCTTGGGTGCTCGCATACGCGGACCTTCGGGCGCTCCAGCTCCGGGCTTGAGGCTCGATCCGCCTGCTACACCCGGCAGGCCCCCGAGCATGCGCCGGAGGCACCAAGGGCCTAGACTAGCTGCGCCTTGCCGCGCTTCGCCGCCATCGACGTCGGTTCCAACGCCATGCGCCTGCTCATCGTGCAGGCTCCGGAACCCTCGCGGATCCGCCCCCTCCGGCAACTTCGGGTGCCGGTGCGACTCGGCCACAACGTGTTTCAAACGGGCCGTCTCGACACGGACACCATCGACCAATGCGTGGCCGCCATGCAGACCTTCGCCGCAGCGCTCGAAGACGCCAAGGTCGACCGCTACCGGGCCGTCGTCACCGCATCGGCGCGATCCGCGAGCAACGCCGATGTACTCTTCGAGCGCGTGCGCGAAGAAGCGGGGCTCTCCCTCGAAACCATCGACGGGACCGAGGAGGCCCGGCTCGTTGCAATGGCCGTGCGATCGGTCCAGCCGGTCGAGGGCCGCACCCTGCTGATGGACCTCGGCGGGGGGAGTCTCGAGATCAGCAACATCGGTGACGCCAAAGGCTTCACGGTGTCGCTTGCCATCGGCACCGTCCGACTGCTCGAAGCGTTTCTCGAACCCGGTGCGCCGGTCGACGCACATCAAGACCGTCTCGTGCGCGAATACATCGACCGACTCCTGGCCCCTCACCGCAAGATGCTCCGACAAGCCCCCTGGGATCACGTGATCGGCACGGGCGGCAACCTCGTCGCGTCCGCGCAGCTGTGCCCGCGCGAAGACGCCACGGTTCCAACGATCGACATCGAGAAAGCGCGAGGGATGCTCGGTGAGCTCGCAAGCATGACGACGACTGAACGATGCGCCAGCTACGGCCTGAAGCGAGACCGCGCAGATGTCATCGTGCCTGCTCTCTACGCCATCGTAGCGGTAGCCGATCTCGCCAAAGCGGAGGCCATCGAAGTACCAGGCGTAGGGCTCAAGGAAGGCATCGTCCGGGAACTCGTGCAGAAGCACTACCGAGTCTGGGACTACCACCAGGAAGACGACAAAGTCGTCGCCGCGGCGATGCACCTGGGTCGGCGGTATCACTTCGACGAACGGCACGCCCTGCAAGTGGCGAACATCGCCGACGCCATCTTTCGGGGAACACGAAAGCTGCATCGCCGCGGCGAGAAGTCGCGAGCAATCCTGAAAGTCGCAGCGCTACTCCACGACATCGGCGACTTCATCAACCCCCGCTCGCACCACAAGCACAGCCAGTACATCATCGAGAACAGCGACCTGATGGGGCCGTCACCACAGACGCGAACGCTTATTGCGCTCGTGGCTCGATACCACCGGCGCGCGACGCCGTCGCCGCGGCACACCGCCTACCGGAACCTGAGCGCCGAGGACCGTGACCGAGTCAAGACCCTCGCCGCCATTCTGCGCGTAGCGGACGCCCTCGATCGGAGCCACCTGAGCAAAGTCGAAGTCGTCTCGGTCAAACCCAAGCGCAGCACGGTGGCCATCGAGATCGCTGCCAAACAGGATGTCTCGCTTGAACTCTGGACCGTGGAGCGCAAGGCCGATCTTTTCCGCGACGTCTTCGGGTGCGATGTGCGCATCAAGGTCAACGAAACGAGGACCCACGCATCCGCTCGATAGTTCGCGAACAGCAGGCCCGATCAGCAGCGAGACCAGAATGGCGGACCAGCGTGGGGGCAACCGTGGGGAGGGTGTGTCCGAAAGGAGGGGGTGCCTTCAGCTCGGATGGTGTTGGAAGGGACGACGTCGATGTTGGTGCGTCGTACGTCGCAGAGGCTGATGAGGTTTCGCGTAGGAGACGCGGAGGTGGAGCGGAT
>JALVDI010000244.1 GCA_027009115.1 Polyangiaceae bacterium
GTTCCTTGCCGTGGCGCGCCTCGCGGCCGACCTCGACCGTCCTCTCGGAGGAGGGGACATCTCGCGAGAACTCCTGGGCCGCTTGCCGAAGCTCGTCGGCTGGCGCGTCATCGATCGCTGTGTGGCCCTGGGTTTGCTCGAGCGGCGAGGAGACCGCGGTCCCGCAGCCCTCACGGAATCGGGTGCAGCCGCCTTGGAGCAGGGCGCCGTGCTCGTGCCCGAGGAGGGGACCTGGCGCTTCTTCTTCGTCGACGACCCGCTCATTGACGACGCGCTCGTGCACGTCGCCCCGATCGAGACCCCGAACGCCAAGAACGAGAGAGACGATCTCTACGCCGCGAAGCGAGAGAAGCGGAATCGGCCGAGCCGAGGCGATCGCGTTCCGGCACTGCTGGGTAAGGCCGCCGGCTCCGGATACGTGTGGATCTCCGTGGCCTCGGCAAAGCCGTTCGAGGTGCGAGAGGTAGCCAAGCGGGGGCTCGCAGGCGAGCCCGGGCATCTGCGCCTTGTCGTCGAGTGGGAGCAAGAGCAGCCTGAGCCGCGGCTCACACTGCGCGGCGAGCTCGAGCCGCGGCTCACACTGCGCGGCGAGCTCGAGGCGGTCGCTAAGGACAGGAAGCCGTGGCGGGTCGATCGAGTGCTCGGGACGCCTCGTGCGTTCGAGGATGTGACCTACGATGAGCTGTGGACGCAGCTCGTCGCGTCGAGCACCGGCCTCCCTGCGGGCGAGTTGGAGAAATGGCGCGGGCGGGCAGGCACATGTGTCTTGCCAGTGGCATTCGACGGTTTGCCGGTCGCCGCGCGTCGGTCCATGCGGCAGGACCTTTCCGTGCCCCAGGTTGAGCTCGACGGCCTGGGATGCTTCGAGCCCACGGAGTTGCATGCACTGGCACTCGTTCCACGAAAACCGTCCGACGCGCAGAGCTGGGCCGAATGGCTGCAGTGGGACCGCCTCAGTAACTACGTGGTCCCGGCGGCGCTGGACGTTACCGCGAGGAAGATCGCGGCGCTGTTTCCCTTCCATGAACCCAGGCTACCGGTCGCGGACGAGCTCCTTCGCCGGGCGAAGGCGAGGCCGCAAGATCCGCGCGCCCGCTTCCTGCTCGCCCCGGCCGACCTGGGGCTCTGGAGGTCGCCATGATCGATCCCATTCGCCGAACCCGAGTGGTTCCCGTCTCCGAGCCGCTGCCGCCGTGCTGGCTTCGCAGGAACCGGACGGCGCCGGACATCGACGGACGCTCCAAAGTGCTCTTGCGCGTGGGGCCGGGCGGCCGGCTGCGACAGGCGCTCGTCGACACCGTGGACGAAGCGACCGAGGTGGTTCTGGTCGCCTCGTTCCTCCTGTCCGACGAGGCGCTCGCGGACGCGCTGCTGCACGCGTCGAAGCGCGGGAAACGCGTGTACGTCCTCACCGCTTCTGGCGACAAGCTCTCGAAATACGTCCCGGACGAGGAGGGCTTCGAGAAGCGCATGGTCGAAGAGCACAAGCGCTTGCTGGACCGCCTGGCGGGCAGGGTGCTCTTGCGCTCGGCCGACCACTTCCACGCCAAGCTGCTCGTCGCCGACCCACAGACCAATCCGCGCGGATGGATCTCGACGGCGAACTTCAACAAGGCGCTCCGGGAGTCCGTCGAGCTCGGCGTGCGCCTGCGCCCTGAGACTGCAGCCGCGGTTGCGGGCTGGTTCTCCTACGTGTTCTGGTCGGAGGCCGAGCACGAGCTCGCCGGCAAGGGACGCCTCGCGAGGGTGCGCGAGCCGCCGGGGGTGCCGCGGCTCCCCGAGGCGGATGACGTCGTCGTGACGACCAGGGAGCACACGACGCTTCGAGCCCAGGCGCTCCGGCTTGTGGAGGGCGCTCGCCGCGAGCTGCTCGTCGCGTGCTTCGGGCTCGACGCCTCCCACCCCGTAGTCGACGCGATCGTGGCCAAGGCCAAGAGCGGTGTGAACGTCACCGTGTTCACGCGCCCTCGCCCCGCCGTGCGGGACGCCGCTATGCGGCTCGCGGAAGCGGGGGCGACCGTGCTTGCACACGACAAGCTCCACGCCAAGGCGATCGTGAGCGAAGCCGGCGCGATGGTGATGTCCGCCAACCTGGAGCCGAATGGACTGGACACGGGCTTCGAGGTGGGAGTTGTGCTCGACGCATCGGGCGAACGGGAGTTGCGGCGCATCCTCGCTGGGGACTGGGCCAAGCGCTTCCCCTGGAGCTTCGCTCCATCCGCGAACCGCGAGGATCACCTCGGCGAGATCTGCCTCGCCGACCGTGGACTCCGGGACGGCTGTCGAGAGGTTATCGACGAGAAGCCCGTGCCGCTGCCGCCGGTGACGGCGTACGACGCCCTGCGCCTGGACGACGCGCCCGAGCCCGAGATGCGCGCCCCGCAGACGCAGGAGTTCCCGCGGCGGTGGCGGTTCGAGTGGGAGGTCCGACCGCCGCGTCTGCCGAAGGGGGCCAAGGAGCGGCTGCGGGAAGTCGAGCGGGAGAAGAAGGGCAAGGGCGGCAAGGTGAAGACCGCCAAGACGCGCGTGTCACACGACCCACCCGTGTTCGAGCATCGCGGCCAGGTGTTCGTCGTGCTCCGCGACGCCGCCCAGATCGAGCGCGTCAGAGCGGCCGCAGCCGAACTCGACGCCCGGGTGGTGCTGCCGTGACCGCGAGCCGAGCCCGCAACCAGGACGTGGTCCTCGTGAGCTGGGTGAGCGTGAACCACCGGGCCGCCCCCCTGCTCACGGCCATCCACGACCCGAAGAGCCCGCTGCGGTCTCGCGTGCGGCGGGTCTACCTGTGCTGGCGCGATGCGCCGGCTCCTGGCGGCGACCGCGAGCGTGAGGCGGTGCGCGAGACCGTCAAGGAGCTGCGAGCGCAGCTCGATCCGGTCTGTCCGGCCATCGTCGAGCTGCCATGGAAGACGAGGGAGCCGCCCACTGACCACGCGGCGATACGGCCGTTCGCCGAGGAGACCCTGAAGCACGTTCGCGACGACAACCCGGACGCCGTGGTGGCCATCCACCTGTCGCCCGGCACACCGGCGATCCACGCCGTGTGGCTGGTGCTCGGGACGACGGGCTTTGTTTCGGGGCCGCTAAAGTTGCTGCAGACTTCCGACGAGCGAGCGCGGGCGGAGGGTCAGAGCGTCGTGCAGTTCGTCCAGTTCGACCTCGACACCTGGCTGCGCCGCTATCGCGCGGCGCGACCGCGCAAGACCGGCACCGAGGACGACGGACACGCCTGGGACCCCGCACGCGTCAAGAGTCCGGCGCTCCGCGCGGCGCTTGGGAAGCTCGAGGAGTGGGCTCCGTTGCGCGTCCCGGTCTTGCTGGTGGGAGAGCGCGGTACTGGCAAGACGACCCTGGCAAACCTTCTCCGAGCGATGAGCCCGTTCCAGAAGGCGCAGCGGGCAGGGTGGCCGACGGTCGTCTGCGGCCAGTTCCGCGTGAACCCGCAGCTCGCCCGGTCGGAGCTGTTCGGGCACATCCGAGGCGCCTTCACCGGCGCGACGCGCGATCGGAAAGGGCTCCTGGAGCAGGCGGACGGCGATACCCTCTTCTTCGACGAGATCGCCGACATCGACCGCGAGACCCAGCGGCTGTTGATGGCGGCGATCGAGGGCCGCGGGTTCCAGCGTCTCGGGGAGGCCAAGCTAAGGCAGTCGAACTTCCGCCTGGTGTGCGCGACGAACCGCTCGCTCGCGGAGTTGCGGGGCGGG
>JALVDI010000245.1 GCA_027009115.1 Polyangiaceae bacterium
CGCCAAGCGGCTCGTTCTCGCCGCGGGGAGTATCGGCTCGACGGAGCTTCTCCTTCGCAACCGCGACGTCCACGGGACCCTCACGAAGCTCAGCCCGAGGCTCGGCCACCGCTACACGACGAACGGGGACTTCTTGTCCCTGATGTTCCCGTCCCGCGGCCTCGTCCTCGGGTGGCTGGGGTTCTTCACCGGGCTCGTCGGCGCCGGGGCGACCGTGCTCCATGGAGGCGCCTCGGGACGCGCTGCCGGGCTGCTGGACCTCGGCTACTGGGGCACCTACGCCCTGGCGGTGGGGGTGCTGGCTTACTTCGTCGGGTTGGCGGTCTCGCGGGGCGCCTACGACCCCGACATTGGGACGACGAACAGCGATTTCATCCGCTTCCGCGGTCGCGACGGACGCACCCAGGGCGCCTACATCGAGACGGGACGCTATCCGACGCCGCTTCGGTTGACCTTGGCCGTCCTTCTCAGCGTCTTCGGGCTCTGGCGGCCGCGCAGCTACGGAGCGATCGTCACGCTGACGAAGTTCCTCCGATGGACCGTGCCTCCTTTTGCGCTCCTCGCCCGTTCTTGGCCGGTGCCGCTGCTGAAGATGGGACGTGACGACGCCTACGGCACCTTCCGCCTGGACGCCGACGGACGGGCCGTGATCGACTACCCCTGGCGCGACAACCTCGCCTTCTACGGTTGGCTCGACTCGCTCGCTCGCAAGGTGGCCGCCGCCGCTGGCGCCGGCTGGGCCCCCAACCCTGCCTTCCGCCTCGCTCGGCGCCTCGAAATCCCGCACAACCAGGGCGGGGTGCCGATGGGCGAGGGACCTGCGGACGGGGTGGTCGACCACGCGGGCCGCGTCTTCGGTTACGAGGAACTGATGGTGCTCGATGGGTCCATCCTCCCCGTCTCCCCTGGCCCCAACCCCGCCCTCACGATCCTGGCGGTGGCCGAGCGGGCCATGAGCCTGGTGGTGGCGCAGCTCGAGCGGGAAGGGGCGATCCGCGCCGAAGAGGCGCGCGCTTTGGACCCGACCTGCGCGGAAGGGGCGGCCGGCCTGAGAGGCCCTGAGAGGCCCTGAGAGTCCGTTCGAAGTACCGGCCCCTGCGTGATGCCGGGCGAGGAAATCTTGAAGGTTTTCCAGGCGCGATGCGGCGCGCAGGGGCGTGCTCTCGCCGTGAGGTGCACGGAGAGGGATTTCAACGGGCGGCTGAACCAGGGGCCCGTGAACGGCGTTCAGCATCGCGTGGGCTCGACGCTGCCGCTCGCCGTGCCGCCGGTGGTTTCCCTGCGCTCGGAACCTCCCTTCTCCCGAGCTCTGCTTCGCTTCCGAAAATGACGCGTCGTCAGGGGCCTTGCGCTAGTATGGGCCGCGCGGGGTCGTGCAGAAAGGTCGGGGACGATCCGGGGCCGGGACGAATGATGGAATTCTGGGTGCGCTTTTGGGGAGTCCGCGGGTCGATTGCATGCCCCTCTCCCAACCACGTTCGCTACGGCGGGAACACGAGCTGTCTCGAGGTCTGCGTCGACGGTACGTCCATCGTGCTCGATGCCGGCACCGGCATCCGCAACCTCGGCCAGAGCTTCCTCGAGCGGGGCGTGCGGGAGGCCCACATCCTCCTGACCCACACCCACTGGGACCACATCAACGGCTTCCCCTTCTTCACGCCCGCCTACGCGCCGGACCACCAGTTCCACATCCACGCCGGACACCTCGTCGACGCCGGAGGTGTGCAGCGGGTGCTCGCCGGCCAGATGGCGAGGCCGACCTTTCCGGTCCCCCTCTCGGCGCTCCAGGCGGAGATGGATTTCGTGGACTTCCGCGCCGGAGAGACCTTCGAGGTGGGCGGCGCCCGCATCGCGACCGCTCCTTTGCAGCACCCCGACGGCGCCACCGGGTATCGGATCGAGGCGAGGGGCAAGGCTTTCTGCTACGTCACGGACACCGAGCACGTGCCCGGCGAGCGGGACGAACGCATCCTCGCGCTCATCAAGGATGCCGACCTCGTGGTCTACGACAGCACCTACACGGACGAGGAGTTCCCTTCGCACATCGGTTGGGGCCACTCCACCTGGCAGGAAGGTGTCCGCTTGTGCCGCGCGGCGAATGTGCGGCGGCTGGCCATCTTCCACCACGATCCCTACCACGAGGACGACTTCATGGACTCCGTGGCCGAGCAGGCCGCCGAGGAGTGGGAAGGCGCCTTCGTGGCCAAGGAAGGCATGAAGGTCGACGTTTGACGCGCCTCAGCTCTCGGTGAGGCGCCCGAGCAGCTCGGCGAAGTTGCAGGGGCGATGGCGGATGTCGAGCTGTTCGCGGAGGATGCCGTCCCAGGCGTCTTTCACGGCGCCCCGGGAGCCCGGAAGCGCAAAGAGATACGTCCCGCCGGCGACTCCCGCCGTCGCCCGCGATTGAATCGTCGAGGTGCCGATCTTCGCGAAGCTCTGCCAGCGAAAGAGCTCGCCGAAGCCCACGATGGGCTTGTCGTAAACGGCTTCGAACGCTTCTGGGGTCACGTCGCGTCCAGTGAGGCCGGTGCCGCCAGTGCTGATGACGACGTCAACGCCCCGGTCGGCGATCCACGCCCGCAGCTGCGCTTCGATGGCCTCCCGCTCGTCGGCGACGATGCGTTTGGCGACGACCTCGTGGCCCGCCTCGGTGGCGCGCTCGACGAGGATCCGACCGCTTTCGTCGGTCTCTTCGGTTCGGGTGTCGGAGACTGTCAGGATGGCGATCCGCAGCGGGTGGAAGGGGCGGCTGTCGTCGATGGGCATCGGAGGGTCCTGGTCAGCGGTGGGTGGTTGGGTTTGCGGGGCGCCGCGCCGGCGGGGCCTCCATGAAGCGCACCGGCTCGCCGGACGGCCGACCAATGAGCTCGTCGTCGGCCATGACCGTACGCCCGCGCACGATCGTGCGCACGGGCCAGCCTGTCACACGCCTGCCCTCGAAGGGGCTCCACCCGCAGCGGCTCGCGATCCACGACCCGTCGATGGTGCGTCGCGCGCCGAGGTCGACGAGGGTGAAGTCGGCGTCCCAGCCGACGGCGAGCCGGCCCTTGCCCGCGATCTGGTAGATCCGCTGGGGGCCGTGGGCGAGCAGGTCCACCAGGCGTTCGAGGGTGAGCAGGCCTTTGGAGACGGCGTCGAGCATCAGCGGCACCATCGTCTGAACGCCCGGCATCCCCGATGGGCTCGCGGGGTATGGCCGCGCTTTTTCTTCGGCCGTGTGCGGGGCGTGGTCCGAGCCCATCACGTCGGCGACGCCTGTGCGCACCGCGCGCCACAGCGCTTCGGTGTGTCGGCCGCCGCGGATCGGCGGGTTCATCTGCGCCCGGGTACCCAGCCGCTCGTAGTCCTCCAGGTCGAGCAGGAGGTGTTGCGGCGTGACCTCCATGGTCGCCAGGTCCTTGTGCTCTTCGAGCAGGCGCGCTTCCTCGGCCGTCGTGACGTGCAGCACGTGGACGCGCCGGCCGGTTTCATGGGCGAGCGCCAGCAGCCGTCGGGTGGCCAGGAGCGCCGTTTCCTCGTCGCGCCAGACCGGGTGCAGTCGCGGGTGAGCGTTGCTCCCTTCGACGAGCGCGCGCCGCTTGCGTAGCCGGCTCTCGTCCTCGCAGTGCACGGCCACGCGCCGATCGCCGCTGCGCAAGATGCGCCGCAGCGCGTCGTCCTCATCGACGAGCAGCGTGCCCGTCGAGCTGCCCATGAAGATCTTCACCCCGGAGCAGCCTTCCATCCGCTCCATCTCGGCCAGGCCTTCGGCGTTGTCGGCGGTGGCGCCAGCGAAGAACGCGAAATCCGTCCACGCCTTCTCGCGCCCCCGTCGCACTTTGTCGGCGAGGCGCGCCGGTGTGTCCGTGTTCGGGTTCGTGTTGGGCATCTCGAAGACCGCCGTGATGCCTCCGAGGGCTGCCCCGGCCGTTCCGGTGCCGAGGTCTTCCTTGTGTTCGAGGCCCGGCTCGCGGAAGTGCACCTGCGTGTCGATGAGGCCCGGCAGCACGTGCAGCCCGGTGGCGTCGACGACCTCCGCCCCGTCTGCGGAAAGCGCGCCGATACCCGCGATACGTCCGCCGCGCACACCGACATCGGCCTTCGTCACGCCGCCTGGGGTCACGAGGGTGCCGCCACGAAGGAGGAGGTCGAACGCCATGGGAGGGGTATAGCTCGAACGCCGCGCGCTTCCCGTGCGCTTTGGCATCGTCTCTCAAGCATCGGAATTGGCTGGGCAATTCATGCGCGCATTGCATCGGGGCGGGCCCTGTGGCATCCCAAGCGGCCCCGCGGGGTCCAGCCAGGGGGAGCCGGAGCAACGATGGCGACGAAGAAGAAGACGACGACGAAGAAGGCGAGCGCGAAGTCGGCCAGCACGAAGGCGGCCGCGTCGAAGTCCACGCCCAAGAAGAAGGCCAAGGCGGAGGCTGCCGGCACGAAGGCCAACTCGAAGTCGATCGAGTTGCCGTTCGAGCCAAAGGCGCACCCGGACGCCAAGCTGACCAAGAAGCAGGTCCACACGCTCTTTGAGAAGCTGCTGCAGGAGCGCGACCGTGTGATGCAAGGGCTCGGCGAGCATCTCTCGGACGCGATCTCCAACGTGGATCCGCTCTCCGACGAGATGGATGTGGCGCAGCGCCACACGGAGCAGGCCTACCTGATGCGGTTCGCGGACAAGGAGCGGAAGCTCCTGGTGCAGATCCAGAGCGCCATCGAGAAGCTCGAGGAGGGCGAGTACGGCGTCTGCGAAGGCACCGGCGAGCCGATCTCCTTCAAGCGCCTCGAACTGAGGCCATGGACGCGCTACAGCGTTGAGTACAAAGAGCAGGTCGAGCGCGAGCGCAAGCACCACAACCGCTGAGCGCTTCGACGTGAAGCTTGGGGCCAGCGGCACGCCGGCGGCCTGGTTCGTGGAGCCTCAGGCGACGAACACGGGGCTCGACCAGGCCATCTCCCCGTCGGTCTGAACCACGCGGACGTAGACATAGCGTCCACGGACGGTGCCTCTCACCCTCAGCTCGTCGCCGTTCCCGTCGAAGCTCGCCGCCACCCCTGCCTCGGTGACGAAGTCGATCCGTGCGACGGGACCTTCGCCGACGGCGTGGGCCTCCACCTCCATCGATGGGGCGTCGATCTCGCTGCCCATCGGGCGACCGTTCACCATCACGTCGAGAAGGATCTTCGCGCCGCTCGTCGCGTAGCAGCGCCGGTTCCGGAGCGCCTCGAAGACCGCGTCGCGCGTGAGCTCGGCGCATTGCACGGCCGTCAGCCCCGTGCGGTAGGGGTCGCGCTTGCGGCTCTCGCCGTGGTGCCACAAGAGCCCATGGCTGTCGGAGCTCGCCGTGAAGCCGAAGCGGAGCCCTTTGCGGAGCATCACGTCGGCGAGCTGGTGGGCGTGTTCACCCCGCATTCCGAGGGGGTGGTCGGCGTGTTCGTAGCAGCCGTGGCACGAGCAGATCTCCCATACGGGCTGGCCTTCCGGGTCGTGTCCCGCTTCGTCGCAGCCGGTCCACCCGATGTGGTGGGGCGAGGCGATGCCTCCGGCAGCCTTGATCCGCGCGACCGCTTCGCGACCTTCGGCCGCCTCGTCCCGCGAGACGATCGGCATGCCCCGTCGCGGCAGGTACACGCATTTGTGACCGGGGCCGGGGTACCTCTTGCCGGTCCACTCGTAGGCCAGCAGCGTGACGAAGGAGCCAGGATCGTCGTGGGCGTCGGCGACCTGCTGCAGGTACTCCCACTCGCCGGGTCCCGTGCGCTTGCCGAGGAAGGACTCGTGGTCGGTCAGCGCCACGAAGTCGTCGTCGTAACGCCAGCGTGCGCGGAGGTAAACCTCCTCGGCGCTCCCGATCCCGTCGCTGTGGGCGCTATGCTGCTGGATGTCGCCGAAGAACGTGCGCAGACCGTGGGCGCGCGCCGGATCGCGGCTCCGATCCCGCCGCATCGGGGGTGGCCGCGTCCCTTCGAGGCTCGTCGGCGCGCGGACGAGCGGAGGCGGTCCGCCGCGCGGCGCTTTCAGGGTGTCGACCTCGATGCCCCGGCGGTCTCGGCGCGCGATCACGACTCGCCCGTGGGGGAGCGTCGCGACGGCTACGCGGCGGCCCCGCGAGCCCCAGCTCCCGTCGCTCAGAGGCTGACGCGCGCTCCACCCCTCGGCGCAAAGGTCTTGGCGCCAGAAGTTGTGGGAACCCCTCCCGAAGAGACCGAGCGCTCCATCGGCGCCAACGACCAGGGTAGGGAACTCGAAGGACTGCTCCTCGCCGCAAAGGTCGCGATCCCGGTCGCGCATGGGCGGCGCCGGTTCCCAGACGCCACCCTCCTGGTCGACGAAGCGCACGACGATCCACTTGGCGACGTCGGCGAGCCCGGTGTCCTCGCGCACGTCCGTGTGCCAGGCGACCCAAGCGCCGTCGCTCGTCTCGGCGATGGCCGGCGCCGCCGCCATGCCGCGCGCGCGCCACACGAGGACCGAGCGTCCGCGGTGTTCGAGGATCACGGACGCCACCCCGTCCTCGTGCTGGACGCGGACCGTGCGTGAAGCGCCGTGGGCCTGTCGCTCGGCCTCGAAGCCCGCGATCTCGAGGCGCTCGCTGAGCGCCGGGATGCCCTCGCAGGGGCGACCCTCGGCCGGGGCGCCCAGGGTTCCGTCCGGGTTCACCGGGTAGCTCACCACCCGTTCGATGTTCGCCGTCGTGTCCCAGGCGATGAGGTGCAGCGTCGTCTCGTCGCCTTGGGTGGTGAACCGTGGTGCACGCAGATAGCGCTCGGGCGTCTGCTCGATCCGCATGATCGCGTTATGCGGGAGGGACGCTACGGTCGTCCAACTTTGGGTCTCGGGGCGCCGCTTTTTTGGCGCTCGGGGGGCCTGCGTGCTAGCCGAAGGGCTGAACCTAGGCTGCCGGTTCGGGGCGACGAACCACAGCCAACCCCATGGTATTCATGGAAATTCCCAAGTCTCTGGGAGGGCGAATGGTGCGAAGAGGGATTCGAGTGGCCCTGGCGACGGCGGTCGTCTTGGGCCTGGGTTGCGGAGACGAGAGCGAGGGCGCAGGCGCCGAGGATCGCGCGGCCGCCGACGAGCTGGCGACCCACTTCGACCTGTTGCAGGTCGCGCACCTCGCCGACGTGGACCACCACGGCCTCTATGTGGACTTTGGGACCCCGGCGCAGGCCAAGTACACGGTCGGCGATTGGGAGAGCGGCTGGGGCAGTCGCGGCAGCGACGGCGATATGACCTTCGCAAACGTCGGGCGTCGGGCGCGTGTGTACTTCCATGTCGACGAGGCAGCTCCCCTGCATGTTCGTCTGCGTCTTCGCCCGCGGGGCACACGGGCGCTGACGCCGTACATCAACAACGACGCGATTCAGGCGATCTTCTTCGAGGGGGACGGCTGGCAGAACGTCGACATCGAGCTCCCCGAGTCCTCGGTGAAGGTCGGCGAGAACTACCTCCTCCTCACCTTTGGTGGCGTCACGAACATCCGCGGTGAGGACGTCGCCGTGCAGATCGCCGACATGCGCGTCACCGAGGGGGCACCGAGCGCCGACTACGAGCCGCCGGCTTGGGGAACGACCGTCTCGGCCGTCAGCCTGGGCGACGACCAGCGTCAGGCCGTGGTTTATGCGACGCCCGTAAGCTTCACCTGGTACGCCGAGGTGCCGCAGGATGGTGCGCTCACCTTCGCCGTCGGGCAGGAAGGTCAGGCCGGGGGCAAGGGCCGTGTGCGGGTCCGCCCCGAAGGCGGACGCGCCGAGACGATCTTCGAGGCGGACCTGACGAGCCGTTGGAGCGAGCAGCGCCTCGACCTCTCCCGTTGGGCCGGGCAGATCGTGCAGCTTCGCTTCGAGGCCGAGGGAGGCGACGGTCGCGTCGCCTGGGCTCAGCCGCGCATTGCGGTGCCTCGGACGCCCGCCCCGGAGGTCGAGCCCGCCAAGAACGTGGTCGTCCTGCTCGTCGACACGCTCCGGGCCAGCAAGCTCAGGCCCTGGAACCCGAGCAGTCGGGTGCGGACGCCGGTCCTCGAGGAGCTGGCGCAGCACAGCGCCGTGTTCGAGCGCGGGCAGTCCACGGAGAACTGGACCAAGCCGGCGGTCGGCGCGATTTTGACGGGCCTCCACCCCATCGACCATCAGGCGCGTACGCAGTCGGCGGTGCTGAGTGACTCGGCCCT
The DNA here is from genome assembly GCA_027009115.1 of Polyangiaceae bacterium. GTDB lineage: Bacteria > Myxococcota_A > Polyangia > Polyangiales > Houyiibacteriaceae > JALVDI01. The sequence goes on from JALVDI010000245.1 coordinate 8,151, forward strand.
GATGGTGAGCGAGCACTTCAAGGCCAACGGCTTCGCGACGGGCGGCTTCATCGCCAACGGCTACATTTCGGACCGCTTCGGCTTCGACCAAGGGTGGGACCGCTACAAGAACTTCATCCGTGAGGAGGGGGCGAGCTCCGAGGCCGCCGACGTATTCCGCGAGGCGGCCGATTGGGCCATCGAGCACAAGGACGAGCGGTTCTTTCTGTACGTGCACACCATCGATCCGCACGTGCCCTACGACCCCGAGGAGGAGTTCGTGTCGATGTACGACCCACGACCGAACTACGACGGGCAGGTGCGGCCGCGCATGACCGGCGAGCTACTGCACGACGCCAAGAAGAACCCGCCGCAGGTCACCTTCACGCGCAGCGACGTCATCCGCCTGAGGGCGCTCCATGACGGCGAGATCACTCAGCACGACCGCCACATGGGCACCTTCATCGAGCGCCTCAAGCAGGCGGGGATCTGGGACGACACGGTGTTCGTCTTCGTCTCGGACCATGGAGAGGAGTTCCACGAGCACGGTTCGTGGGGTCACGGCCACTCGATCTACCAGGAGCTGCTGCACGTGCCGCTGATGATCCATCGCGAGGGGGTCGTGCCGGCGCGCCGAGTGCCGACGACGGTCAGCACCCTCGATGTCGCGCCGACGGTCTGCGAGCTGGCGGGCATCGAGCCGATGCCGAACATTGCGGGGCGGAGCCTCGTGCCTCTGCTCTACGGGCAGAGCCGTCCGGGGCCCGCGGTCGCCATGAGCGAGTTCCTCGACGAGCGCCGCGTCATCACCGCAGGGCGTTACAAGTTCTTCGTCCGCGGCAACCTCACGGTGAGCATGTTCGACCTGCAAGAGGACCCGGGCGAGCAGAACCAGCTCTCGCCGAGCGACTTCCCCATCGCGGCGCGCTATCTGCGCACGCTGCAGGGGCAGTTTCTCGGCGCATCGAACCGGGCTCAGTGGCTCGACGCCGAGCAGTCGCAGGCGCCGGCGCTCCAGGCCGGCGAGGTGCAGATGGACGACGAGCTCCAGCAGCAGCTCCGGGAGCTCGGCTACCTGAACTGACAGTCCCGCCCCTCTCCGTGCGCCTCACGGCCGAGAGCACGCCCGAGCGCGGCGCGCCTCGAGAATCGTCAAGAGATCCTCGTTTCGCTGCACCACGCAGGGGCACCGGCGCGGCCGCGATGCATCAGGGGTCCGCATTGGGGCGGACTGCGGAGGGGCCGAGGTCGAGGCGGGGGTGCCCGGTCTCGCGAAGAGCCCGCCCGCCCTATCCGGCGCGGCGGGCTCCTTCGTCAGCGGGACCTGGGTGCTCGTTTCTCCGGGGGATTCCGGAGCAGCACGCTTCTCAGCGGAACCAGCTGCATTGTCCGTCCACGCACCCGCAGCTGGCCCCTGTCGGCGGGACGCACTCGCAGGTCGTGGGTGCCGGCTCGGCGGCGCAGAGCTCCCCGGCGCATCCGGCGGTCACGCAGTCCGAATCCTGGACGCAGGCGCCCCGCCGGCGGGCGCAGCGCTCGACCGACGGGTCGACGGCGACGCGGCCCGCGTCGGCGGAGCTCGCGTCGGTCGGACCCGCGTCGGCGGAGCTCGCGTCGGTCGGACCCGCGTCGGCGGAGCTCGCGTCGGTCGGACCCGCGTCGGCGGAGCTCGCGTCGGTGGAGCTCGCGTCGGCGGAGCCCCCGTCGTCGGAGCCCGCGTCGGTGGAGCTCGCGTCGGTCGGGCCCGCGGCGTCGGAGCCCGCGTCGGCCGAGCTTGCGTCGGCGGAGCTCGCATCGGCAGAGGCGTCGGCGGAGCTCGCGTCGGCAGAGGCGGCGTCGGCGGAGCTCGCGTCGGTCGGACCCGGTTCGTCATCGCCGCAGGCCGCGGCAAGCAGGAACAACGAGAGGAACAAGCAGGCAGGCTTTCGTGGCATGCCTGAAGAGTAGCGCCTGGGCGCGTCGGACGCCTTCGGATGGTTGGTTGTCGCGCGGTAGAGGCGATGTCGCCCGCGCGGCAGATCTCGCTCCGATAGACGACCTTTCTCTCGCGGTGGCTCGCGCAGGGGATCTGCGTGCCCCACGGGTCGAACTTCTGTTGCCACCATCCGCAGGGACCGGCATCGTGGTGAGATGGCCTTGCTTGTGCGCTGCAGTCGAACCATCCCCAGTCCCTTGCTGTTGACTGGCCTCCTGGTACTGGCCGGATGTTCCGACGAGACCCTCCCCTCAACGGATGCCGGCGGGGCGGACGGGGCCAGGGACGTCGGCGGGGGCTCCGATACCGGGCCCGACTGTGCTTTTCTGGACTGCTCGTCGCTCGACGGTCCCTGCCAAGAGGGGGTGTGCGACCCGGAGACGGGCGGTTGCAGGATCGTTCTCAGGGCCGACGGGACCTCTTGCGACGACGAAGACCGCTGCACGTCCGGCGATCGATGCGCCGGAGGGGTATGCGCGGGCGAAGCCGTCGACTGCGCGGCAGCAGGCGACGGCTGCAACACGGGAGCGTGCGATCCGGCGACCGGTGAGTGTGCGCCCGTACCCGTCGAGGACGGCACCACGTGCGATGATGGCAGCCTTTGCACGACCGGAGACACATGCGTGGGCGGCGTCTGTAGTGGCGAGATCGTCGACTGTTCGGCGTCGAGCGATACGTGCCACGTTGGCGAGTGCGACCCGGCGACGGGAGGGTGCAGCGCCGTTCCTGTGGCCGACGGAACCGCCTGCGCTTTCGACAGGGACCGCTGCACCATCGACGAGTGCTCTGCGGGAAGCTGCGGAGCGACGCGTCGGTGGTGCGAGTTTACGAACGGCACGACCACCGACACGCCGCTGCGCGGGAACCCAGCGGGCGGTACCCTCTTCGAGGACTCCTGCGGGCCCAATACGGTGATCGCCGGCGTGATCGTGATGGCCGAGCCTTCTCGCCCGATCAACGGTGTCCGTTTCCTTTGCGGTCCCCTCGAACTGCGCGGGGACAACCCCTTTACCGCGGTGGTACGGATAGACATGGAGACAGACCCTCTTCGGGGACAGCCGCTTGGAGGGATGTTTATGGCGGAGTGCCCGCCCGGCCAGGTCGTCGTCGGGTTCGGTGGGAAGTCCGGCTCTTTGGTCGACGAGCTCGTTCTGCGATGCGCCCCCCTCGACGTAACCCTCGCGGATGGGGGTCTCGTGGTAGGGGTCGGGCCGACCACCGACATCGTTCCGGTGCCGCCGGGCCCGACCGGCGGGAGCCCGTTCCCTCAAACGGACTGCCCCGCGGGGACGGTCGCCGTCGAGGGTCGGGGCCGGGCAGGGATGTACATCGACGCTTTCGGGCTCGGCTGCGCCGTTCCCTCCCTCAGCGGCGGCGTGACGCGGCTCTTGCAGGACTGCGACGCCGCCTCGCCCGTCGTGGATCGTCACGCCGGGCAGGCCTGCCGCAACGCTCCGCCGGCGGTTTCCTTCGTCGATCTGGCGCCCGACGTCGCCGCAGTGACCCTCTTTCAGGACCCGGACTGCACCGGTCCGAGCCTCCGGCTGACGGTAGACGGCCCGCTGTGCGGTCGGAGCTACGACGGGACGGATGTCGCGGTCAACGACAACGTCGGTTCGTACCGCCTGGAATACTGAGCGCACCGCTCCCGTCCAACGTAGCCTCGGCGGATCTCTTCACCGCGGAGGCACGAAGGTTGCTACCGTGGACGCCGTGTTTGGGGAAAGGACGAAGACAATGAAGCGTTCCATGCTCGTGCTCGCGCTCGCCACCTCCGCCATGAGCGGGTGCGTGGTCACCTCGGGTTCCGATCTGTACGAGGCCTGTGTCGACAGCCTCGATTGCAACGACGCGGGCGCTTTTTGCGCCAGCATCACCGCCGAATGGGATGGCCGAACCACGACGGACAGCATCTGCACCTGGGGCTGCATCGACAGCAGCGATTGCCCCGTCAGCAACAACGGGAACCAGGGCCTCTGCGTCGACTTCGGCGGTTCGGGCTTGCGCTGTTACGAGACGTGCGATACCGACCTCGACTGCGATCCCGGATTCCGGTGCGGCGATTTCGGATTCGTCGAGAGCGTCTGCTTCCCGTACTGACCGCTGCGTCGATCGAGAGCGTTGTGGACGGCGGTTCGCCCATGCGAACTGCCGTTCACTCGTTCGGGCTCCCACCTGCTGAGGGTGCGTGGCGCCGCTCTGCGCGCAACCTCCGGACGGGGAAATGGCCGCCACGCCGATCGCGGCGAGCATCGTACGCCTCGCGCGGCCACCCCTCTCGCGGTGCGGATGCGGCGGGTCGCGACGAGGACGATGGCGAGCCCCACAAAGAGCCCCAGGGGAGGAGCTGCGAGGTCACCGGGGCACGTTCAACGGGGGCCAGTGAGCCTTGGTGTGAGCGTTCAAAGGCTCCGGAGCCCTCGACTCACCAAAACCCCAAACAAGACCAAGACGGTTGTGAGAAGGGCCCTATCCAGTCCCCGCTCGGTGTACAGCGCAAACCCAATCGCCCCGCAGGAGAGGAGCCAGTGGATCAGCAGGCCTCCCCAGAACCGATGCTTCTTCCTTCGTAGCCGGCGCGCGAACTGTTCCGGCTCCCAGCGGTCGTCTGAGATGGTGTCCATGGTTTCCTCACAGGCGTCCGACGCTCGTCAACTCGAGGAACGCCGCGGGCAGCATAATGAGTCCGCAGACGAACAGCACCACGC
>JALVDI010000246.1 GCA_027009115.1 Polyangiaceae bacterium
GGCGAAGCGCCAGCTGTTCTTCTCGCGTAGGTCCACTTGCTGCTCGTCTTGGTCGAGGGCTCCTTCGGGGAAGAGCTCCGCGCCGCCCTCCACGTCCTCGGCCAAGAGCGCAAGCTGGCTGAGCAGTGGCGCCGCGTGAAGCCCGACCGCCCGCGGATCGAAACCTTCGTCGTGGACGAGCCGCTCGCGGAACGCCTCGTGGCGGCGGACGAGCGCCTGCGCCTCCGAAGGCAAGCGTGTCAGCGGCGCCTCCTCGGCAGCGAGCAGGTGGCGATACCACCCCGCGGGGCGACGCACCGTCTGGCAAGCATTGTGGACGATGAAGTCGAGGCGCCCGAGGCTCTCTTCGAGGTGCCGGCAGAGGACCTCGACGCTCGGCGTGTGCCGCAGATCCATCCCGTAGATGTGGAGTCGATCGGCCCAGTCCGGGAAGTCCTCCTCAGCGGCGTAGCGGCGCGCCGCGTCCCGCGGGAAGCGCGTGGTCACCACGAGCTGCGCCCCGGATCGGAGCAACATGACGCCGGCCTGGTAGCCGATCTTCACGCGCCCACCGGTCAGCAGCGCGACCCGCCCGCGCAAGTCCGCCGTCTGAAAGCGCTTGCTGTAGTTGAAGGTCGCGCAATCCGGACAAAGCTGGTCGTAGAAGAAATGCAAGCGTCTGAAGTCCTGCTTGCAGACGTAGCAGTTGCGCGGTTCGTCGAGCTCGGGCCACTCCCAGTCGGGCCGACCGGTCGCCTCCGTGAGTCGGGGGGTCTGGAACACCTCCTCCGCGCGCTTCTCCCGGATGCCGGTCGCTGCGAGAGCTGCCTCGCGTTTGGCTCGGCGCGCCTCTTTGCGGAGCTTCCGGTACGCCCGGTGGAGCGCCCGCTGCTCGTGCTGCGTGGGGCGCGAGACACGGCCGGCGGCGATGAGAAAGCGTCGCCGGACAGGTTCGGGCAGATGGGCGAGGAGCCCTCGGTCGTCGACGACGCGCTCGAGGAGCGCCGTCACCTGCGCGATCTGCTCTTCGGTGGGACGGTCGCTGGGACGGTCGCTGGGACGGTCGCTGGGCACGGCGAGCAGGTAGCACGCCCGCCTTGCCGCAGCACGGGACCGCCGCGTACGAAGCGGCGCCTTTGGCAGCCCGTTGCTCCCTCTCCGCCTCACGGCCGAGAGCAGGCCCCTGCGCGCCGCATCGCGCCTCGACGATCGTCCAGAGGTCCTCGCCCGGCTGCATCACGCAGGGGCCTCACGACCGCGATCCATCACGGTCGGTATTGGGGCGGGCTGTCAGACGTCGAGGCCCGCTCGCTGCAGCAACGCATCGAGGCGCGGCTCACGGCCCATGAACGCGCGGAAGAGGACCTCCGGGTCCTCGCTGTCGCCCTTGGCCAAGACCGCCTGACGAAACTCGCGCGCAACGGCCGGGTCGAGCACGCCCGCCTGCTGAAAGCGCGAGAAAGCGTCGGCGTCGAGAACCTCGGCCCATTTGTAGCTGTAGTAGCCCGCGGCGTACCCCGTGGGGCTCGCGAAGAGGTGCCCGAAGCCGCAGACCATCGCGTAATCTTCCGGCAGCGGCGCCGGCGCATACTCTTGCAGCACCGAGCGCGCAAAACGCAGCACTTCGTCGCTCGTCGCCGAGGCCGGGTCGAGCTCGCGATGCAGCCGCAGATCGACGGCCGCGAACCCAAGCTGCCGCATCTGAGCGCTGGCGGCTCGGAAGGTGCGGGCGCGACGGATCTTCTCGAAGAGCTCGTCGGGGATGGGCGCGCCGCTCTCCCAATGGCGCGCGAAGAGGTCCAACGAAGGCCGCTCGTAGCAGAAGTTCTGCATGATCTGCGACGGCAGCTCCACGAAGTCCCACGCGACGTTCGTGCCCCCGAGGCTCTTGATGGGCACCTCGCTGAAAGCGTGGTGGAGAAGGTGCCCGAACTCATGAAAGAGCGTCTCGACCTCGCTGTGCGTCAGCATCGCGGGCTTGTCACCGACGGGCGGAGTCACATTCGCGCAGAAGAGCCCAAGGTGCGGCCCGGGCCGTTCGAAGTCGCCGCCGTTGATCAAGGCGTTCATCCACGCGCCGCCGCGCTTGTTCTCTCGCGGGAAGAGATCGACGTAGAACGCGGCAAGCAGCCGGTCGTCCTCGTAGATGCCATAGCAGCGCACGTCCTCGTGCCAGACGGGGGCCTCCCGTTCGCGAACTCGCACCCCGTAGAGCCGCTCGACGAGCCTGAAGAGGCCACCGAGGACGGCGTCGATGGGGAAGTAAGGTCGGAGCTGCTCTTCATCGAAGTCGAAGGTGCGGCGGCGGAGCTTCTCCGCGTAGTAGCCGACGTCCCATGGCTGCAGCGGCCGGGCGTCGGGCCCCTCGATCTCTCGCCGGAAGGCCTCGAGCTCGTGTTGTTCTCGCCGAAACGCCGCCTCCGTGCGCTCACGCAAATCCTCGACGAAGCGCATGGCTTTCTCCCCGGACTTGGCCATGCGCGGCTCGAGGACGAAGTCCGCGAAGTCACGGTAGCCGAGCAGCTGGGCCTTCTCGCGCCGCAGGCGGAGGATGTCGACGAGAAGATCGCGGTTGTCGTGCGCCCCCCGTGCCGCTCGGGTGTTGTAGGCGCGCCACACGGCCTGGCGAATCGTGGCGTCGTCGAGGTAGGTCAGCAGCGCTTGCAGGCTCGGCCCCTGAAGTGTGAAGCGCCACCCGTCGACACCCTTGCGTTCGGCGCTCTGACGCGCCGCGGCCTTCGCTGAGTCCGGCAAACCGGCAAGCTTCTCTTCGTCGTCGAGGACGAGCTCGTACTCGTTGGTCGCGTCCAAGAGGTTCTGCGAGAAGCTCGTCGTCTTCTTGGTGAGCTCGACGTCGATTTCCGCCAACCTTCGCTTGCCTTCGCGGGGCAGGAGCGCACCGTGGCGGCGGAACTCATCGAGGGTCTTGCGAAGCAGCCGTGCCCTGACCCCCGTGAGCTTCTTGGCCTCCTCCGTCTCGGCGTACTCCTGAAGGGCCTGGTGGAGCTCGGCGTCGAGGGGGATGCTCGACCAGAACTCGCTCGCCTTGGGGCGTGCGCGATTGTAAGCGCTGCGGAGCTCGGCGGTCGTCGCAACCGACTCGAGGTGCCCGATGACCGTCACCGCGACGCCGAGGGCCTCGGTCGCGCGCTCGAAGGCACCCAGCGTGTTGTCGTAGGTGCGAGGCCCCTCGACCTTTGCGAGCGCGTCGAGGGTTCGGCGCGCCTCGGCGATGAGCCGGTCCACTGCCGGCTCGACGTGCTCGGGGCGGATGCGGTCGAAGGGGATCTCGAAGGAGACATCGACGAGTGGGTTGTCTGCCATGGCGGCGGCAGCCTATCGCGCGCCCTCGCCCTCGTCGATGAGCTCGTCGGTCACGAGGCGGTGGCGAGCAGGTCGATCGTCACCTGGATCTCGTTGCTGACCTTGAGCCTCACCGCGGGATTGATCGAAACGCCAAACTGGTCGAGTTGGATCCGGAAACGGGCGCGGGCGCGGAGCCGAGCGCCACCGTTCCACTTGGCCCGCACACTGGCGCGGACCTCGCGGGTGACCCCGTGGAGCGTAAACCGACCCACGACCCTTAGACGCGCGTCCTCGTCTGGACGAAGCGCACGCGCTCCTTCGACCCGCAGGAGCTCGAAGGTTGCATCGGGATGGTTGGCCGCGTCGAGCCAGTCCTCCCCTCGCAGATGCCGGTCACGCAACTCGATG
>JALVDI010000247.1 GCA_027009115.1 Polyangiaceae bacterium
CGAGGATCTCGTCCTTCGCCGGTTCCAGATCGAGCGCGCGCTGGTAGTAGTCGGCGGCGCGTTCGAGGTCGCCGAGGGATTCGTCGCAGAGTCGACCGATGCGAGCGAGCACCTGGGCACGCTCGGCGGGCTCCACGACCTCGCATCGGTAGGCGAGCGTCTCCACGAGTCGCTCGAGGTTCCCGGCCCGTGCGTCGATGCGCTCCATCCGATCGAGGGCCTGCAGGTCGCTCGCGTCCTCGTCGAGGATCGCGGCGCTCGTGGCGAACGCACGCTCATCGTCCCCAAGCCGCGTCTCGTAGGTGTCCGCCAGAAGATGCAACAGTCGCTGTCGGCTACGGCCCGTCGCGGTCTGGGCGCGCTCTTCGAGCAGTGGGACGGCCTCCTCGAGCGCGCCGGTGGCGAGCAGCAGCTCCGACAAGGCGTCGCGCGCGGCCTCGTCTGCCGGACGAATCTCACGGAGGCTTCGCAGCGCGGCGATGGCCGCGACCGGGTCGTCGCGATGGTCGCGGTGAAGCTCGACGAGCCTTCGCAGCAGCGCCACCTTGGTGTCCGGATCGGTGGTGGTCAGCGCTTGGCGCTCCGTTACCCGCACGAGATCGTCCCAGCGCTCCTGGGCCTGTAGCAGGCGCGCCAGCTGCTCCTGGGCTTCCAGGTCGGTCGGGTCCAGGGCGGCGAGCGCTTCCCAGGCGGCGACGGCCCCGTCGGGATCGTCGAGGGCTCCTTCGCTCAGCTCGGCGACCTCGCGGAGTCTGCGCCGGCGGAGCTCCACGGGTGCGGTCGGAGTACTCGCCGCGTCGCGGAGGAGGTCGCGGAGGGCAGCCCGGTCGCCGCGATCCCGAAAATGGGTCTCCAGCAGGGAGAACGCGGTCTCGTTGTCGGGCGCCAGGGCGAAGAGCTGGCGCGCGTGGGCCACCGCCGCCTCACGTTCCCCCTCATGCAGCAGGTCGGCGATGATCGCCTCCAGCCTTGGGGCGCGCTCGCTGGGTGGGAGCCCCTCGAGGGCGACGGTGAGCGCGGCGCTGGCGTCCGCCAGGCGGCCAGCCCCCCGGTAGAGCTCAAAGAGCGTCTGCGCCGCTTCGACGTCGCCTTCGCTCAGGAGCGGTTCGAGACAGGCGATGGCGTCTTCGCCTTGCCCCGCCTCGAGGTAGGCCCGCGCGAGGCTCCTCCGTCGGCGCGCGGCCTCGGGACCTGTGGGCCCTTCGTGGAGATACCCCACCCAGCGGATCGGCAGGATCTCCGCGCGCCCCTGGTCGTCGGCGAGGCGTTCGAGGAGGTCGAGGGCGCCCTCATGGGTGGGGTGAGCGTCGAGCGCCGCCTCGCAGTACGCGATCGCGTGCTCCACCGGTGTCTTCTGGGCGAGCTCGTACAGGAGATCGGCGGCTTGTTCGCGGTCCCGGGCGGTTTTCTCGGTGCCTCCGCGGGCGTCGGCGCGGGCGAGGTGGGCGGTGGCCAGCTCATGGAGCACCGCCAAGTCGCTGGGCGCTTCGGTACGGGCGCGCCGTAGGGTGTCCACGGCGCCGTCTGGATCCCGCAGCGCCTGGAGCCGTAGATGAGCCAGCTCGCGCATCAGCGCGACGCGCCGTGTCGGGGTCGGCTCCGCCTTGATCTCGAGTTCGAAGAGGGTCGCTGCCGCCTTCAGGTTGCCGGCGTTGCGGTAGATCTCGCGGGCTGCATAGATGGCGGGCACCATGCTCGGGTCCGCCTCGAAGGCGCGGCGGTAATGGGTGATGGCGCGGTCGGGGCGGCCGAGCTCGTGCTGTTGGAGCTGGCCGAGACGCAGCTCGACCTCGGCGCGACCGGCGCTATCCCCGAGCCGGGCGAGGGCGGTGCTCCTTCGCTGCAGCAGCTCGATGAGGCGGGGGATGTCCCCGCTCGATTCGACGAGCGCCACGAGCCGCCGGTACGCATCGTCGTGCTGGGCATGCCGATCCAAGGCGCGCTCGTAGAGACTCGTCGCGCGGGCGACGTCGTGCAGATGGCGCGCCACGAGCTCGCCGGCTTCGAAGAACGCCGCCGCTGCCCGGACGGCGTCGCGCTGCCGCCCGGCCCATCCTTCCAGGAGGTTGGCCAACGAGGCAAAGTCCGCCGTGCGTCGGTAGTGCGTGCACAGGGCATCGAAGGCCTCCTCGTCGTCCGGTCGCTGCCGAAGCCGGGCGATGAGCTCCTCGGCGGTGGGGTCCATGGTTGCGGGGCCGAACGCTACCACGGCTCGGACGCTGGCTGGGCAACGCCTTCCGAGGGGCGGAGCCCGAGGCCTTGGGCTTCAGGTGGTGACGTACTTTTCGACTTGGAGGGCCCAGCGGACCTCGTCCACGAGAGCCGAGAGCTCTCCGACCGCCTTGTCGTAGACGACCTCGTGCCAGACATCGAGCACGCGGCTGTCGTCGACCGGATCCGTGACCGGGTGGACGCGGGTCTCGACCTCCGAGAAGCCTCGCTCGAGGGCGGCGGCACCGACGACGTCTCGGACGCGCGTGAGGAGGTCTTCCGGTGAGGCGTTGGGGAAGTCGGAGCGCTGGGAGCGGGCCGTGAAACGCACGGAAGGTTTGTCTCCGAGCATTACCCGGACGCCCGAGTCCATGATGTGCAAGCGGACGCGTTCGGCGAGCTCGATGGCCTCGGGTCGTGCCCGGTAGATCTCCAGACCGGCCGCCTCCAACGCTGTTCGGATCGTGCTCGTGTCGAGCGTTGCCAACCTTGAATTCCTTGTCTCCCCCCGTTCCGCGAGCTACGCGAATCCTAGCAGATGCCTTTCCGCCCGAGCAACGTCCCTACACCGCTCGGGGGTCAGGGCGAGGCGCTCCCCGTTGCTCGCTCTGGGCCGTAGAAGTAGGGTGCCTTTGTGACGGACGGCGTCGGAAGGGCCAAGCGCATCCTCTACGTGGGGCCCAAGACGGGGGGCGACCCGCTCGGGGTGGCCCGGGTCGCTCCCGTCACCCCCACTCCCGAGGGAGCCCTCGCGTATGCGATCGATGGAGCGCGGCGCGAGATCTGGGCGACCTCGGATCCTGCATGGGCCCTGGAGTTCCTGGACCGCAAAGCCGTGGACGCCCTCGTCATCGAGGCGCGGGTGCGACCGCCGACCCACGCCGGTCCCAACCCGACGCGCCCCATGGAGGAAGGGGTCGTCGCGCCGTTGCTGCGGGGGCTGTTCCCCGAAGCGGACGTCCGCGCCGGCATCCAGCGCGACCGTGTCGTGGCGCTGGTGGCGCCGGACGCGGAAGGGACCGCCGTCGCCAATCGGTTGGGGCGACACGGTGTCGCCTCGGTGCTGTGTGCGCCAACCTGGGACGAGCTCCACGGCGCCATCGAGGCGCTCCTCGCCGAGCGTGAGGGCGGCAAGATCGCCATCTGCCTCGCCGGTGGGGGGATCGAGGGGTTGCTCTACGAGCTGGGGGTGCTCCGCGCGCTGGACGCCTTCCTGGTCAACCGGCGGGTCGAAGACCTGGATATCTTCTGCGGGATCAGCGCCGGGGCGGTGCTGGGCGCGTTCCTCGCCAACGGCGTCGGTCCCGACGAGATCGGTCGCGCTTTCGCCGGTGGCTCTACTCGGGTCGACCCGATTCGGCGCCGGGACCTATTCGACCCCAACGTGGGGGAGGCGGTTTGGCGCTTGTTCAGGCTCGGAGGCGAGTTGCTGCGGGGCGGCGTGGGACCGCGGGGCGCGCTGAGCTCGGTGACCCGGGCTCTGCCCACGGGCGCTTTTGCCGGCGCGAACCTCAAGCGCTATCTGCGGAGGCATCTCTCCCGCCCAGGCTTGACGGATCGCTTCGACGAGCTGCGCCGGCCGCTCTATGTCGGTGCAACCGACCAGGACACCTCGAGGGCCGTCGTATTCGGGGAACCGGGGTTCGACCACGTGCCCATCCACGAGGCGGTGCGCGCGTCCGCGGCGCTCGTCCCCTTCTACGCTCCCGCGAAGGTAGACGGACGCTGGTACATCGATGGGGCGTTCACACGCACCACGAACATGCAGGTGGCGGTCAAGCACGGGGCGACCATGGTGATCCTCGTCGATCCGCTCGTGCCCGTCTGCAGTGAGGTGGCCGGCTACGTCCGAGAGCGCGGCGGGCTCTACGCCTCGATGCAGGCGCTCAAGGCGCTCATCAACGGCCGCTTCGATCGGGCCGTGCGGGCGATTCGGGAGCTGTACCCTCAGGCGGTCTTTTATCTCTTCCGTCCTCACGCCGAGGAGATGCGCATCCTCTCCGGCTCGCCGATGAAGTACTTCTGGCGGCGCGAGGTGGAGGAGATCGCCTATGCGAAGACCGTCGAGAAGATCCGTGCGGCCTTCGGCGACCTTCGCCGGGATTTCGCGCGACACGGGGTCGTCTTCCGTGACCCCGAAGGTCGGCCGGAGTCATCCCTGAGCCGCCTCGAAGGGGTCCGAGAGCTCTCGCTGTGACCGTCGTCGTCTGCGACGCACTCGGGCGGCGCGTCGAGCTACCCCGCCCCGCCCGCCGCATCGTGTCGCTGGTGCCCAGCGAGACCCACACGGTGGCGACGTTGCTCGGGCCCGAGGCGGTGGTGGGCCGGACGCGCTACTGTGTCGAGCCGGCACTCAGCGCGCCCGTCGTGGGCGGCACCAAGGACGTGAACATCGCGCGCGTACGAGAGCTGAACCCCGACCTCGTGTTGGCCAACCAGGAGGAGAACTCCCGGCGCGCTGTCGAAGCGTTGATCGACGCGGGTTTGCCGGTGCACGTCAGCTTTCCCCGGGGGGTGGACGAGGCGGTTCAGCACCTCGGCGCGCTCGAGGAGCTCCTGGGTACGGGCGCCGAGCGCTCCGAGGAGCTGCGGGCCCTCGTCCGCCGCCTGGCGCAGCGCCCGGGCCCGCCGGTGCGTACGTTCGTGCCCATCTGGGTCGACCCCTGGATGACTTTCGATGGGCGTACCTTTGCCAGCGGCGCCCTCGAGCTCTGCGGGGGGAGCAACGTGTTCGCCGATCGACCGCGGCGCTATCCCCTCGCCGCCGACCTCGGCAAGCGGCCCGCCGTGCCGCGCGCGACTCGCGACACCCGCTATCCAAGGATCGCTTTGGACGAGATCGTCGAGCGCCGGCCTCGGCTCGTTCTCCTGCCGGACGAGCCCTACGCTTTCGCTGAAGCGGAGGCGGCCTCCCTGCGCCAAGCGGGAGTTCCCACGGAGGAGATTCGTTTCGTCAGCGGCAAGGATCTTTTCTGGTATGGGGCCTGGATGCTGGTTGGCCTGCCCCGCCTCGCCGCGCTCTTCGACGAGGTGCGGGACCGCCCCGGGTGAGGGCGAGCCGGGACCCAGCCGGGGCCGCGCCCTCGCGCACCTCGGAATGAGCCGACCGTGCTCCGGGAGAGGGAGTGCCTGGCGCGGGCGTCAGCAGCCGCGCGCGCCGAGCCCGCTGAAGTCGTCCATCGGCGCCCCGTCCCACTCGACCGATGGGTCGAAGGCGTCCGTCGAGTCCGTGTCGCCCATGGTGATGGTGCACTTGCGGCGAAGGGTCTGGTTCTGGGTGCTGAGGCCGCCGCCCGTCCAGGCGGTGCCCGGGTCTTCGCCGACGCGTCCGAAGCTGTCGACGACCATGGAGTCGCACACGAGCTCGTAGGCATCGTCGCCGTTGTGGTTGACCGCGTTGGAGGTCTGGTCGCACAAGGGGAGCAGCGAAGCGCTGGCGCTGCCATGGCAGATCACGAAGGTCTGGTCGGCGCCCAGGGTACCGGTGAGCGCGATGCGGGTGAACGTCGTGGCGCCGTTCGTGTAGCGCCGGAGCTCGCAGACGGAGAGGTCGACGGATCCCGTGCCGTTGTAGAGCTCGAGGGCCTTGTTGTTGCTCGAACCCTCGACATACTCGCTCAGGATGAGTCCGCCGCCCACGGCTTCGGCAACCTCGATAGATGCCATCGCCGTGTCGCCCATGTAGGTCGCCGTCACCGTGCCGCTCACGGCCGTAGCTGCCGCAGTGAATGACGCAGTGGCCGTGGTCATTCCTTCGGGCACCACGACCGTCCACGGGCCGGCTTCTTGAACGAGCGTCGCGGGGGAGAAGACGAGGGTGACGGTCGCGCCGCCCACCGGCGCGCTGCCGGGGATCTGAACGGTGACGTCCAGCGCGGCTCCGACTCGGACTCGGCCGGGTACGCTCAGGCGGAGCGAGGCCGGGACGACGTCGGCGACGTCCCGAGGACGGACCTTCGTGTTGGCGAAGCTCCAGCCGAGAGGGCCGCTGATCTGCGCGAACATCTCGCCGACCGTCGGAAAGGGCATGACCCGGTACATCTCGTCGTCGACCCGGAGCCCGCCATCGACGGCGAACTCGCCGAAGTCGTCCGGAGCGTCGGGCATGGCGTCGGTAACCGTCACGTTCTCTACACGGACGAGGACACTCTCGAGCGCCTCCGCGCGAGCCCCTCCGGTCGCGATGTCGGTGGGGGCGACCACCAGGGGCGCGGGCTCGGTCCCGGGAGCGGTCGTGAAGGCGGCGTTCTCGAGCTCCGTGCGATCGAAGCGCTCGAGGAACTCGGCTCCCGTCACCGTGACGAGCTCGCCCCGCGATACCGAGGGCGCCGAGCCCGTGTAGACGAAGATACCGCTGAAGTCCGGCCCCGCGTAATCCGCGGTTCCCTCGGCCTGCTGGGCGTAGAAGCCGTCACCGGCCACGGCGGTCACGACGAGTCCGTCGAGGGCAACGACGGTGCCTGCGTCGACCATGCCGCGGCGAATCGCATATACGGTCGTGGGACAGCCAGCGGCGCCGGGGTTGGCGGCGTCGGGGCAGGGGTCGCAGACGTCGCCGTGCATGTCGCCGTCCGCATCGGCTTGATCGGCGTTCGGGGTCCCGGGACAGTTGTCCGAGTCGTTGGGGACGCCGTCCCCGTCGCGGTCGTTCGGATCGATGACCACGCACGAGGTTGGGTCTTCGTCTCCGCCCAGGGGACAGACATCGCAAGCGTCGCCGACACCGTCCATGTCGAAGTCCGCCTGGGCGCCGTCGTCGAGGGGCCGGATGGGGTTGAAGACCGCCACACAATTGTCCATCGCATTGGGAATGCCGTCGCCGTCCATGTCGTCGGGGGCGCTCATCCCCGTGTAGTAGTTGGACCCGTTGACGCTGGCATCCGGGTACATCCCGCCCATATGGTTGCGGGCGGGGACGCAGCTCGGTTCGTTGGCCGGCTCGCCGCACCACACGAGGCCGTAGGTGCCCGTGTTGGCGGCCATCAGGGTCGCGAGGTCGGTGCCGAGCTCGCCCAGACAGACGCGCTTGGCGACGCCGCACACGTCGAGGGTCTCGCACGACGGGTCGAGGGTGGCCACCGCGGCGTCGTCGCCGTAAAGCACCTTCCCCCCGCGCAGGACGAGGGCGACATCCGACTGCTCCGCCATGATCACCGCGCGGTGGTCGCTGTGCTCCCGTGCGTCGAAGATGGTGATGTCGCCGACGAGACCCGGCCGAAGGATGCCGATGGCGTCGTCCATGTTCATCGCCCGTGCCGTGTTTCGGGTGGCCATCAGCCAGAGCTGCTCATCCGGGAAGAAGCCGTCGAGATGCGTCTGGTTGAAGTAGTCGGCGCAAGCGAGCTCGCGCAGGAGGGTGGCGGAACCGGTCGGGATCCAGTCGGTCCCGAGGCCGATGCTCACCCCCAGGCGGGCGTAGAGGGTCACCCGGGCAGTGTCGCCGTAGAGGGTGATGTTGGTCCGAGGCGACCAGATCAACTCGACCTGTTCGGCGGCCATCTCGGCAACGTCCGGTGCGAGCAGCCCGACGCCGTGGATGAACGCCGTCTGCGGCGCCACCAAGTCCGTCATGCCTTCTCGGACGCAGAGGAACTCGTTGCGGGCGGCGTCGTCGATTCCCTCGGCGAGGTGAGGCACGTACGCCTCTTCGTCGGCGATGCTCGCGGCGGTGTCGCGGAAATCGTAGGCGCAGCCGGCCTCGAGCTTGGTGCCGTCGGAGTCCCCGAGCGGGAAGGTCGAGTAGTCGGCGGCGGGCTGCATCAGCCCCATCTCTTGACGTCCGGTGGCGCTGTCGAGGTTGCGCAGGAGGCCCGCCGGGCCGCCGCTGCCGAACAGCGACGTGGTGCCCGCCATGAGCTGGCGGAGCTCGGTCCACTGCATCTCCTCGGTGCTGGCACGCCCGCCCATGGAATTGATGCGGCGGTGCCCGTTCAGGCCTCGACGCCAGTCGTGCCGATGCTCGTAACGTTCCTCGGTCATCTGACCGGACTCGCCATAGGGGCGGCCGTTGTCGAAGGTGATGTGATCGTGACCGTTGATGAGGCCCGGGGAGACCACGCCGTCGGGGCACACGATGGTCGTCGCCCCCGCGGCTGCGGCTTCGCCGCTGCAGTCGCAGCCGACGCACGCGATCATCCCGGTCGCGTCCACGAGGACCTGGCCGCCGCGGAAAACCTCCCCGGGGGTCAGGATGTCGCCGGTGATGAGCTTGGCGTCGCTCCCCGCGGTCACTTCGCAGACCCCGCTTGGAAGCGAGGGGAGGCTGTCGCCCGGGCAGCGGGTGACCGTCGGCTCGGGGAAGAGGGGCTGGGGCACCGATCCGTCCATGCCCCCGTCGGAGCCGCCGCCGTCAGGGATCCGGGCGTCTATTCCACCGTCGAGGCCGCCGCCGTCCATGGTCATGCGATCGTCGTCGCCGCAGGCAGCGAGGGCTGCGATGGAGAGTACCAAGCAAGTTCGTCGCATATCACCCCTTGCGGGGCGCAGCGCGCCCCGAGGCCCCAGGGAAGCGGAAGGGATGTGCGCGGTCAAGGGTCGCCTGCGGGAGGGCCGTGAAAAAGCCCCCGCAAACATCGCGCATCTTCCTTGTGCGCATGGCGTCGCGTCGGCTGGGACGCGCGGACTATGGCGTGGCGCATCCCGCGCACGACGCCGCACCCAGCGACGAGAATCCGGATCGGCTACCGGGCTTGCCCGATCGTTTCGGAACGTTGGAAGGCGTGGGCCCGAACCCACGGACCGTGGGCTCGGGCCCGCCCCAAGGAAGGCACATATGGCGTCAGGGAAAGATTGCGATGCTGCTGTCCGCGTGGTACGCGCCGTGCTGGGGCGCGACGCAGGAGGATGCTGGAGATGCGCACAAGACTGGTGGCATGGGCCGCGGTGCTGGGCTGGGCGACGGGAGCCTGGGCTCAGCCAACCGGGACGCTCGACCTATTCGGGGCGTCCGAGACGCCTGAGGACGATTTCCACCTCAGCCGTCCGACCGATCTGGGCCATCTGCGTTTCGGAGCGCAGGTGCACCTCGACTACGCCAACGATCCCCTCGTGTACGAGCGCGAGCTCGGGAACCCGGACACGGAATCGCTGCGGATCGTTGGCGACCAACTCAACCTCAACGTCGGTCTGAGTCTCGGCATCAAGAATCGGCTGGTGGTCTTTGCGGGGTTGCCGGTCGTGATGCTCATGGACGGTGACTCGGACGCGGACGTGATGGCTCGCGGGATCGCACCGGCGGACGGTGCGGGTCTCGGGGACGTGTACCTTGGCGCGCGGGTGCGTCTCTACGGCGAGGCGGACGACCCCGTCGCCCTCGGCCTTCAACTCACCGGCACGTTCCCAACGGCAGGCAGCGAGCAGCACTACCGAGGGGAGGACTTTCTCACTCTGGCGCCGGAACTTCTTTTCGAGGTGCGGCCCGGGGCAGGAGCCCGGATCGTGCTCAACGCCGGAGCCCTGGTCCGCCGAAACACGAGCGCATCCACGTCGAACCTTGCCTTCTCCGACGAGCTGACCTTCGGGCTCGGTTTCGCGGTGCCGGTCTGGAAGGACCGCGACGACGATGTTCATCACCTCGACCTCCACGTCCAGGCCTACGGCAGCACGTTCTTCAACGACTTCTTTCGCCGCGAAGCGACACCTTTCGAGGCCATCGGTGGCCTGAAGTACTTCCACTCGAGCGGCCTGGTGCTGGGAGCGGCCGGTGGGCTCGGGTTGGTGCGGGGCTTTGGGGCTCCGGACGCCCGCGTCATCGGCATGCTTGGCTGGGCTTCGCCTGCGGAACGGCCGCGGACCGATGCCGACAGCGACGGCGATGGCTTGCTCGATTCCATTGACGAGTGCCCGCAGGCGCCGGAAGACGCCGACGGTTTCGAGGACGAGGACGGCTGTCCCGATCCGGACAACGACGCAGACGGCATCGAGGACCAGGGCGATATGTGCCCGAACGAGCCCGAGACCGTGAACAACTGGGAGGAAGAGGACGGGTGCCCCGACGAGGTTCCCGATACGGATGGGGACGGCCTGCTCGACAACGTCGATGCCTGCCCGGACCAGGCCGAGGACGTGGATGGTTTCGAGGACGACAACGGCTGCCCTGATGTCGACAACGACGGGGACGGCGTGCTCGACGAAGTGGATGGATGCCCGATGGAAGCGGGGCCCGTCGAGAATCGTGGCTGTCCCGATGCGGACCGCGATGGAGACACGGTGGTCGATCGTCTCGACAACTGTCCCGATGAAGCCGGTTCTCCAGAGAACCACGGATGCCGCGAGCGCCAGCAGGTCGTCATTCAGCAGGGACGGCTCGAGATCCTGGACAAGGTCTACTTCCGCACGAACCGCGCGCGAATTCAGCCGCGTTCGCACGCGCTGCTGCTCAACGTGGCGCAGGTACTCAACAACCACCCGGAGATCACCCGCGTTCGTGTCGAGGGGCATACCGACGCCCGAGGGCGTCGAGAGTACAACCTTCGGCTTTCCCAGCAGCGCGCCGAGGCCGTGGTGGATTTCTTGGTTCGGCGAGGCGGCGTGGCGCGTGAGCGGCTCGAAGCTCGCGGCTTTGGGCCCGACCGTCCCATCGTTCCGAACGCCAGCACGCGGGAGGAGCATGCCCAGAACCGCCGCGTCGAGTTCAACATCGTCGACGGCGCGGACGGTATCGAGCAACAGGACTCCGGCCCTTCAGCCGACACGATCGACCGATAAGCCCAGCCGTGACCAGCCGCGGTAGGCGAGCGTCGCGCGTCGAGCACTGTCGTGGGCACTCGGGAGCGTTGGTCAATGACATCTCTCGGGAAGGGCTCGGGGTTGACGGGCGTACGCATCAGCATGCGACTCGCCTGCGCTCTGCTCATATTGGCCTCCCTGCCGCCGGCTCGCGGACAGGCCCAATGTCCCGAGGGCTACGCCTTTGTGCCTGCAGATAGGGTCTGGGTAGGCGCGCCCTATGGGGAGTGCCCCAACGAGAGCGAGATGCCTCGGACGGATGTGCGCGTGCGATCCATGTGTATGCAGCGCGAGCCCGTGACCGTAGCGAGCTATGCCGAGTGCGTGCGCCAAGGTCGGTGTCCCGCGCGGCATCTGGGCGAAGAGGCATGCGCCACGTCGCCTGGCGCCCCCGTGGACTGCGTCAGCTGGGAAGGGGCGCGACGCTACTGCCGAGCCCGAGGGGCGACGTTGCCGTCGGAGGCCCAGCTCTCACGCTGGCACCTCGAGACCGGCTACCGCGCTTCGAGTGTGCGTTTCGAGTGGACTCACACCAGCGCCGACCAGCGGCGCGCCTGGCTGCCGAGGCATCACGCGAGCTCGCCCTCGCATGTGGCGCGGCCCGTCATCGGCAGCGCCTTGGTGTTGGCCGATGGAGAGGCCCTCGAGGACGTGGGCTTTCGATGTCGTTTGGAGGCTCCCGTCGGGCCTCCCGCGGACTCTCACTTCGGTCGGCCCTTCTGCGCGGCCTACTCGGAGACCGAGGATGCCTTCGCCTGTTGGTCGTACGATCTGCACACGGATGAAGAAGGGGATTCCAGCATCTCTTCAGGCTTGGCGTCCTATAGGGCACCACGGGATGACGTGCATTGGGGTGGCTTCGAGGCCATCGATCTCGTGGCGGCTGGTGCGACGCAGCGCATCGAAGTACGCCGTCGCGAATACGCCGCGTCTGCGCCCTTGGTGTCTCGTCGCTCCACACGCGCAGCGTTGAACCTGGCGCGCTCACGCGGTTTCGATGCCGCCGTCACGCTGAGCCGTGAGCTCCCCGCAGCGGAGTGGATCTTGTTCGGACACCACTGGCTGCGCTTCACACCCGGATATCATTCGGGCTCGACAAGCGAGCGCTCCACCGGTGTCGTCGAGCTCGCCTGCGACACACCGGCGCCGGGTCACGATGTCTCCGCGCGTGTCGTCGCTCGTGGCGCGAACGAGGTCGTGGCGTTCGGAGCGCGCGCTGGGCGAAGCGTCGTGCTTGGCGTCGTCGCCACGGGCGGAGGCGAGGGCTCCGGGTGGCGTCAGGTCTCGTATCGCCATGTGAATTTCGCCGACGTCTGCTTGTCGGCCGCGACCAACCGGTCGGGAACAACTCGCGCTCGGCGTTGACTATGCGAATCGCTGGTGATGTCCCACCCGCTGCTGAAACTGAGCGGCGGTTCGCTCACGAAAACGCGGCGTTCTCCTCGTCAACGCTTCTGTTGGACTGACGGCTCTTGCGATCGAACTTGGCGAGCGCAGCAACGAGCGAACTCTGGAGCCTCGACGCTTATCGTCTCGCGGAAGCCGGAGAGCACGCCGCGGCTAGCGACGCCTTTGCAGCACTGGTCTTCGGGCGACGGCGGCCCCCCCTGCCCGAAAGTCTGCCCAGTTGTGGCGAGCCGACCCGCACCCCCTGCCCGAAAGTCTGCCCAGTTGTGGGCCCTGCCGGGCCACCCCCTGCGGCAGGCCCCGGGTGGCGGCCGCCGGCAGACCGCCGGCGGACCGCCGCCTGGCGCCGGGGTAACCCCCCGGAATCGTAAGGACGGGCTTCCGGCACGGCGT
>JALVDI010000248.1 GCA_027009115.1 Polyangiaceae bacterium
CCTACCACCTCGCGGTCGACATCGCCGGCGACATGGGCTGGAACGTCCGCGCGGCGGCCCGCGGCATCGTCGCCTACTCCGGCGACGAGGTGCCTGGGTTCGGCAACATGGTGCTGCTCGTCCACGAAGGAGGCTGGGTCACGCTCTATGCGCACAACTCCGTGAACTTCGTGGTCGCCGGCGAACAAGTCCCGGCCGGCGCCGTCCTCGCGGAGCTTGGCTCCACCGGCATCAGCCGCGGCCCGCACGTGCACTTCGAGCTCATCTACGACGGGAAGAACTGCGATCCGGCGACGCTCTTCCGGCCGGGCGTTCGTCACGCGAGCCGCCTGGCGCGGATCCCGCGCCAGCGCTGGACCGATCCCGACGAACCGCCGGACGGACTGCAGTGCTTCCGCCGGCGTCGGCACCCTCGCTCACGCTGGGTCGTCAACGAGTGAGTGCCGGGAGGGGCGAGGTTCCGTTCCGGAGACCTACCGGAGGCGAGCTCCGCAGAGCCGGCGGGGCGTCATCGAGGCCGCGGGCGCCCGCAGGCCGCGGAGCGGTGACGAGGGGGTTCGAGATAGGCGCCAGAAACTGGGATCGGAGTCGTGGGGCTTCTGGAGGCGGGGCGGTCCAGCGTACCCTGTTGACATTCATCGCCACCTGTCCCGTAGAGGTTCCCATGTGCAAGTCGATCTCGGCGCGCCGATGGATCGCCGGGGTCACCTGGCTGCTTTGTTCTCCTTCTTTCGCTCAAACTCTGCCGCCAGGAAACCTCGATCCCGTCTTCTTCGATCTCCAGGGCACCTGGGTGCTGCGTGGGACGTGGGTTGGGCAGAGCTTTTGCGCGCCCGAGGACCCGTACGTGAACCCGACGATGTATGGCCGCGACCACGTTCGTTTTCAGCGAACGAGCCACGAGTCCGGCACCGACGCGGATGGGATCCCTTTCCTGCGCATTCACTACGGCGGGCGATACGTTCACCGCGCGGCGTTCTATCGCACGAATCGCCCACCGGCGCCCTATCGAACCGTCTGCGCTACCGAGGACGTTTCCTACGATGTCGACGCGACCCTCACGCGCTACGCCACGATTCGTCAAAACGGACACGCGCGTCCGCGCTACGAGTTCACAGCTACCCTGAACGCGAACCCGGCACCCGTGTACGAGGCGTTCCGCACCGCCGTCACGGGAGACGTCGGGACCGGGACACCCTCCAACCTCTTCATCGACCCCTTCGGTCGGCAAATGGCGTTGCGCACCGTGCAGCGCATTATCGCTCCCGACTACCGCCTTCCGCCGGGCTACGTGCTCGCGAACGAAGGCGTCTTGCCTCCGGGGTGTGACGGCCACTACCCGGACACCGTCGTGGGCTTCTTCTCCAGCGACTCCTGCCCCGGCTCCGGCGTGGCGGATTCCATCGAGCTCTTCGTTCGCGGCGATCCCGATCTTCGTTTTGTCCCGACGGGTGCGATCTCAGCGCAGGTCACGCTGACCGATGCTCCAGGGGAAGCCTTGGCGTCGGGCACCGGCGCGCTCTTCCGGCTGGCGAGCCCCCTGCGCGAGCGCGGAGCGACCGAGCTCGAAGAGGACTATCAGGCCTACCTGTCGGCGCAGCTCGCCAGCGCCCAGCTCGTGGGCGAGACGGACGTCGCGCCCGATGGCGGTCTTCGCTTCGACGACGTGGAAATCCTCGAGCGCACTCCGAGCAGCAACGTGGCGACCGGCGCGCTCTACGCCATCGCCGTCTCCGGCGTTCGCCGCAATTCCGCCTCCGGTGAGGTGCTCTATCGGGCCAGGGCCGTGGCCAACTTAGGGGTGCCCACGGTTGATCAATCCGTGGAGCTCGCGCCGATCGACGAGCTCAGCGCCAAGCTGCGGTGGACCCGGCAGCTCACGGCGCTCGGTCCTCAGCAATACGGTCCGGTCGAGATGCGGGTCCGCGACTACCTGGCGACGCTCACGGCCGGCGCGCCCACACCGGAGCAGCTCGAGGGTGTCCGCCGCGCCATCGTCGCGGAGCGGGCGATCTACGAGGGCAGCAGCTACGCCCGAGCGTTCCTCCGGGAGCTATTCGGCGCCTTCGCGGAGATCCTCGGGCCCTTGGTCGCGGACCTTTTTTCGACCAAGGACGCCAAGTTGAAAGAAGCCGCCGCGCGCGCGCAGAACCTGCGAGACGCTCGGGCCTTCGAGATCGTGCAGAACGGCTTCGGCAGCCTCCGAGGGCGAAGCGTGGAGCAGATCAACGACAGTTTGCGGCGAGTGATGCGACAGAACGTGGATTTGCAGAAGCGGTCTGCGCTGAAGCAGATCAAGGCGTTCTTGAAGTTCGCGGTGTTCGACCGCTGGAGCGCCAGCACCCAGGATCCGGCGGATCGGGTCCTCATCTCCCGGATCGCCATCGCGGTGAACGGTTTGTTGGACATCATGGTGGTCGGCTCGTACGGAGGCTTGGCCGGCGATTTGACGAAGGAGGCCGTCAAGGCCCTGGCCGACACCTTCTTCGACAACGCCGTCGCCGAGCTGTGTTTCACAGGGCGCAACCGCAGCCTGCTCGAGATGTCGCGGGATCGAATGATGACCTGGTCCGTGGACGACCGGGACGCCTTCGTGCGCGACCTCGAGGCGTCCAACGCGCGACTTCAGGAGATGTTCGACGCGGCCGGTAGGGCGGAGCGCGCTCTGATCTACACGAAAGCCATCGCCGCCACGTTGGGCACCGCCAAGGACATCTTCGGGGTGGCCGATGAGGTCTCGCCCCACGCGCGAACGGCCGCCCAACTCTCCGCGTTGGGGCAGGAGGCGGCTACCTTCGCGGCTCTGGGCCAGGCGGTGCGCATGGTGTTCAGCGTGCTGCCCGATGCGACCGCCCGCGCCGCGTACGCGGCCTACGGTTCCGCGCCGCCGGCCTTCGCCGAGCTCGATGTGCCGCCCGTGCCGGCGAGCGTGACGGCCACAGAGGAGGCGATGGAGGCACTCGCGACCTTCCGCAGTGGCCGCCTGATGGCGCTCCGCGCGGCCCTGGAGGACGACGACATCGGGGCCCTTCTCGACCTCTACGACGTGGACGGTCTTCCCGCGGAGTGGCTTCAGGTTCAGGCCGCCGCCGAGCGTTCGGGGCTCGCGTTTCGGGCGTTGCAAGTGCCCAACGTCGAGCAGCACGGGGCGTCGCTGCAGGCCCAGGCCGAGCGCGCCTGGACGAGGGGCTTCGCGGCGCAGGCGCTCGAGGAGTCGGTGCTCGACGTCGTCTCGTTGGCGCTCTCGGCTGCCGTTACGAGTTCCGACCCTCGCTATCTTCGCGTGAGGGAGCAGGCACTGGATCGCCTGGACTACTTGGCGTCGCTGCTCGATGAGCTCGGCGACGTTCTGACGACACATCAGCTTTCGCTGAGCGGCGGGATGGTCCTGCCCATCGTGACCGTGTCGGACCTCGGGGTCGTGTCCATGAGCACGGGCCGTTCATCCATCTCGAGCGCAGGAGAGGCCTTCGAAGTGCGGGCAGAAGTGCGAAATCTGGCCGCTGCTCCCATCCGCGTCACGGCGAGACTCGACGTGGACGATCCCGAAGGGCGCTACGCCTTCGACACGGCGTCCACCCACGCCGTCGATCTCGCCGCCGCTGGGTCGCCGGGAGATCGGCAGGTGGTGATCTTCACAGGCGCACACGACGGCCTCGGGCTGGACGGCGCC
>JALVDI010000249.1 GCA_027009115.1 Polyangiaceae bacterium
ACGACCAGGTCCACGTCCTCGACGCAGGCATACGCTGGCGTACGATCCACGAGGGACCCCCACTCGGCAACTCTCACTGGCTCTCGCGACTCCATCGCAACCTCCTGTGCTCGTGCGCTCCCCCACCATACTCGTTCGGAGCGGCCTCACGGCCCGGAGCGTTGCGCCGGCCCGTGAGCGAGGCCATAGGCTGCCGGTGACGCGCTGGATGCGCCGGCTCTTCGCCGCCCTGTTGCTGCTGCTGCCCAGCGCTGCTGCTGCGTACCTGGTGACGAGCTGGCACCTGGCCGAGGACCTGATCCGGCCCCGGAATCCAGAGAACCCCGACACCTCGATTCCCGATGGGGTGGACCGGGTCCTCCGCGTCGAGCGTCCCGACGGCGCCGTCATCGACACCTGGGTTCTGCTCCCGACCGCCCCCAAGCCGCCCCGCGCGGTGGACACGGTCGTCGTCCTGCACGGGATCTCGGATCAGAAGCGGACGATGATCTCCCTCGGCCGTCGCTTCCAGCGCCACGGCGTCATGGCCGTCTTGATCGATCTGCGGGGCCACGGGCTTTCCTCCGCGGTCCCCATCACCTACGGCGCGCGCGAGGTCGAGGACATCGCGGCGGTGCTCGACGCCGTCGAGGCGGAGGTGGCGCCCGTTGGCGAGGTGGGCGCGTACGGGCCGAGCTACGGTGCGGCCGTGGCACTCCAGCTCCCCGCCGGGGACCGACGGGTTGCCCGGGTCGTCGCCGTCGCGGCCTTCGCGTCGATGCGGCGCCTCGTGCGCCCGCTCCTGGCGCAAGAGTGGGAGGCCATGGCCTGGCTCATCCCCGACGCCCTCACGGATGTCTTGGTCGACCGCGCCGGCGCCCTTGGTGGCTTCGACCCGGACGAGGCGTCCCCGCAGCGACGGGTCGCCGAAGCCCCCGCTTCCGCCCGGATGCTCGTCGTGCACAGCCGTGACGACGAGACGATTCCTTACCCGCAGGCCCTTGACATCGTCCAGAGCTGCGGCGAGCGCTGCGAGCTGCTCACCCTCGAAGGCATGAACCACCACGAGTCGCTGTCGAACCTCGAACTGCGCCGGGCGCTGCACCACTTCCTCGTCGGCGAGGAGTGGACCGGCCACTGAGCGGTCACTGAGGGTGCGCATCGCGCCTCAGGGATCGTCAAGATGTCGTCGCTCGGCTGCATGACGCAGGGGCATCCTCACGACCGCGATCCATCACGGTACTCGGGCGGACGCGGGTTCCCGGGGGCGGTGGCCTCGCGGTCCGAGTGAGCGACATCACGGCGATCGGTCTCTCGCGTACCTAGGGATGGCCGCATGACCATCGACATCGGCATCCGTGAAGAGGACCGCGCCGAGCTCGCGGCGGAGCTGTCCAAGCTGCTCGCCGACAGCTACACGCTCTACCTCAAGACCCACAACTTCCACTGGAACGTCACCGGCCCCATGTTCCAGACGCTGCACCTCATGTTCGAGACGCACTACACGGAGCTGGCGCTGGCGGTCGATCTCATCGCCGAGCGGATCCGCGCCCTCGGTCACCCCGCCCCCGGCAGCTACAAGGCGTTCGCGAAGCTGACGAGCATCGAGGAGTCCGAGCGAGTCCCGCCCGCTCAGGAGATGATCCGCCAGCTCGTCACCGGTCACGAGACGGTGGCCCGCACCGCTCGCTCCGTTGAGAAGCTGGCCGATCGGGTCGGTGACCCGGTGACCGCCGATCTCGCGACCCAACGCCTCCAGGTTCACGAGAAGACGGCCTGGATGCTCCGCAGCCTCCTCGAAGGCTGAGCGCGCTTCGCGGCGGCACCCGGCTTCGGCGGCTCGGTTTCCGCGATCCGTCGCCTTGCATCTCGCTTTGCCTGGCAGCGAGCGAGGGTCGCGCGAACACGGTCCTCCGCCCGAGCAGCGTCCGACCCTCCACGAAAAGAGGCCGCCGGGTTGTCCGGCGGCCTCCTTTCGTTCGGACGGTTGTCCGTCAGCCCGCGATGAGCGGCGCAATCACGAGAGCCACGACGCTCATGAGCTTGACGAGGATGTTGAGCGAGGGGCCCGCCGTGTCCTTGAAGGGGTCGCCCACGGTGTCGCCGACGACGGCCGCCTTGTGCGCGTCGGAGCCCTTCGGGTGCACGGAGCCGTCGCTCATCTTGAAGCCGCCGCCCTCGAAGGACTTCTTGGCGTTGTCCCAGGCGCCGCCGGCGTTCGACATGAAGATCGCCATGAGCACGCCGCTGACCGTGACTCCCGCCAGCAGGCCGCCCAGTGCCTCCGCGCCAAGGCCGGGGATCCCAAGGGCCTGGCCCGCGAACTTGCCGGCGAAGCCGACCACGACCGGGGTGAAGACGGCGAGGGCGCCCGGCGCGATCATCCGCTTGATCGAAGCGGTCGTGCTGATCTCGACGCAGCGCGCTGTGTCCGGCTTGGCCTTGCCCTCGAGGAGCCCGTCGATCTCGCGGAACTGGCGTCGGACCTCCTCGATCATCTCCATGGCTGCGTCGCCGACCGCGCTCATGGCCAAGGCGCTGAAGAGGAAGGGCAACATGCCGCCGACGAAGAGGCCGGCCATGACGATGGGCTTGGAGATGTCGATGCCGCTGATGCCTGCGGTTTGCGCGAAGGCAGCGAAGAGGGCGAGGGCCGTCATGGCCGCCGAGCCGATGGCGAAGCCCTTTCCGATGGCGGCGGTGGTGTTGCCGACGGCGTCGAGCTTGTCGGTTCGCTCGCGGACCTTCGGGTCCTGCTCGCTCATCTCGGCGATGCCGCCGGCGTTGTCCGCGATGGGTCCGTAGGCGTCGACGGCGAGCTGGATGCCCGTCGTCGAGAGCATGCCGAGGGCAGCGATGGCTACCCCGTAGAGGCCCGCGACCTGGGAGGCGGCGATGACGCCGAAGGCGATGCAGAGGATGGGCAGCGCCGTGGAGCGCATACCGACACCGAGACCCGCGATGATGTTCGTGGCCGTGCCGGTTTTCGACTGTTCGGCGATGCTGTCGACCGGCGCCTTCTCCATCGAGCAGTAGTAGGAGGTGATCATGCCGATGGCGACGCCGACGACCAGGCCGATGACGGTGGCGGCACCGACCTCCCACCACTCGACGGGGTCGGTGCTGCCGGCGGCGAGCGCGCCGTCCTTCGGCCACATCACGTAGGCGATGCCGAAGGTCGCCAGGGCCATCACACCCGCGGAGCCGAAGGCGCCCGTATCGAGGGCGTGCTGGGGGTTGCCGCCTTCTTTGACCCGGACGAAGAGGGTCCCGACGATCGACGCCAGGATGCCGCCGGCGGCGATGACGAGCGGCATGGTCACGGGCGTGATCGTGTGGTTCGGGTGGTCCATCGACACGACGTCGAAGCCGAGGCCCAGGACCATGGCGCCGATGATCGCGCCGACGAAGCTCTCGAAGAGGTCCGCGCCCATGCCGGCCACATCGCCGACGTTGTCGCCGACGTTGTCTGCGATGACCGCCGGGTTGCGGGGGTCGTCTTCGGGAAGGCCGGCCTCGACCTTGCCGACGAGGTCCGCGCCGACGTCCGCCGCCTTGGTGTAGATGCCGCCGCCGACGCGCGCGAAGAGCGCGATGGAGCTGGCGCCCATGGAGAAGCCCGTCAGCACCGAGATGGCTTGCCCGAGGTGCGATTCGGCGTCGAAGACCGCGGTCGTGTAGAGGAGATAGAGACCGCCGAGGCCGACGAGCGCGAGGCCGACGACCGTCATGCCCATCACCGCGCCGCCGCTGAAGGCGACGTCGAGGGCAGCCGACAGGCTGCTGCGCGCAGCGGCGGTCGTGCGTACGTTCGCGTTGGTCGCGACGCGCATGCCCGCCCAGCCGGCCAAGGCCGAGGCGATGGCGCCGACCACGAAGGAGACGGCGATGAGCGGGCTGCGGCCCGCCTCCGTGTCCAGGTTGCCCAGCGCGAGGAGCGCGGCGACACCGAGGACGAAGAGGGTGAGGACGCGATACTCGGCCCGAAGGAAGGCCATGGCGCCTTCCTGAATCAGGGACGCGATGTCCTTCATGGTCTCGTCGCCGGCATCCTGCTTCTTGACCCAGCCCGCCTTGTAGACGGCGAAGAGTAGAGCGAGGACACCCGCGGCCGGCGCGGCGTAGATCAAGTTGTCGAGCATGAATTTCCTCTGGTGCGCCCTTCCAGGGGGGCGGCGGGCGCGTATTTACGAGATTCTGGGCGGGGGTCAACCGCTGAGACCGTCGGGCAAGCCCAGGGCGAGCTCTCAGCCGCGGGCCTCGGCGATGGCCGCACGCGCAGGTTCCAGGTCGCCTGGGCCGGTCACCGAGAGGCAGCTCACCCCCTTGGTGATGCGCCGGATGAGGCCGCAGAGCACTTTCCCTGGACCGATCTCGACGAAGAGCGCGACTCCGTCGTCGACCATGCGCCGGACGCTCTCCTCCCAGCGGACGGGGCGGCTGACCTGGCGTACGAGGGCCTGCCGTGCGGCCTCGGCCTCCGTCACAGGCGCCGCGTCGACGTTCACGTAGATGGGGACCGAAGGATCCGTGAAGGGAAGCTCAGCCAAGAGCGGGGCGAGCCGCTCTTCGGCCGGCTTCATGAGCGAGGAGTGAAAGGGCGCCGAGACGGGCAGAGGGATCACCCGGGCGCCCTTCTCCTCGAGGGCAACCCCGGCTCGCTCGACGGCGTCGCGGGCGCCGGCGATGACGACCTGTCCAGGGGAGTTGTAGTTGACGGCCTCGACTACCCCCTCGGCCCGTGCGCAGACCTCTTCGATGTCCTCGGTGCGGGCCTTGAGCACCGCTGCCATCGCCCCCTCACCGACCGGGACGGCCTCCTGCATGAAGGTGCCCCGGGCCCGTACCACTCGGACCGCGTCGGCGAAGGAGAAGGTGCCGGCGGCCACGTGGGCGGAGTATTCCCCGAGGCTATGACCGGCGGCGACGTCAGGGGTCTCGCCGAGCGCCCGCAGCAGCGCGATGGATGTGGTGACCACCGCCGGCTGGGTGTTCGCCGTAAGGGCGAGGTCCTCGGCGGGGCCTTCGAAGCAGAGGGTCGACAGCGCCTCGCCGAGGGCCGCGTCGGCCTCTTCGAACACAGCCCGCGCCGCGGCGTTGGCGTCGTGGATCGCCCGGCCCATGCCGACCGACTGACTCCCCTGGCCGGGAAAAACGAACGCGACCTTGTTGCCCATCCTCACCTCCTCGGCGGCCCCTCAGGGCCCGCCCGCAGGTACACCCCATGATGTACTTCGTCGATTGGTTCCACCCAAAGCGGTGGGGCGTGTACGCTTCGACTCGTGACGGATCCCGACGGGATCGAAATCGCTTCCGATGGGTCGATTCGCCTCGGCGCGGCGGCTCGCCAGCGGTTGGCCCGACGTGAGGGCCGATGGGCGCTCGTCGTCGACCTGCCGGGGTTGCTGCTCCTGCGTGGGGAGGGCTCGGCCCGGGTCCAGATGGCTGGCGAGATCCTCTCGCGGATGTCGGTGATGGAGGTGATCAACATCATCGCGACGAGCGGCTGGCGCGGCGAGCTCTATGTGGTGGGCGGTGAGGAGATCCGCACCCTTGTCTTCGATCAGGGGGCACTGAAGGGTGCGCGCAGCACCGCCGCCGACGATCGCCTCGGCGAGCTCCTGTACCGCGCGGGAGCCATTACGCGGCAGCAACTCGAGGAGCTCGCGGAGGAGTCGGGTTCCAAGCGCTTCGGCGAGCTGGCCGTCGAGCGCGGCTTGGTCGACGCGCAGCAGCTCTTCCAATACCTGACGCGGCAGACCGAAGAGATCTTCTTCGGGTCGCTGCTCGTCGCCGACGGCTACTACATCTTCCTCGTGCAGGGGGACGAGGAGCCGGGGGGTACCACGGTTCACCTCTCGGTCCAGGGGCTCCTGATGGAAGGGGTCCAGCGCATCGACGAGATGGCGCTGTTCCGCGACAAGATCCCGAGCTCGGACCTGTGCCCGGTGCGCAACTCCGACGCGCCGCCCCCCAAGAAGCTCGACGAAGCGGCCGCGAGCGTGCTCGATCTCTGCGATGGAGAGCGCAGCATCGAGGAGATCTCGCGGATCTCGGGCCTTGGGGAGTTCGCGACGACCAAGGCGGTCTACCACCTGCTCTCGCAGAAACAGGTCACGCTCCACGCGCCCTCCCGCTTCGATCCGGCGAAGGTGAAGCAGCTCGTCGGCCTCTTCAACGAGGTCCTGCAGGACATCTTCCTGGCCGTGGCGACGTACGGCGGCATGGCTCAGACGCGCGCTACCCTCGACGCCTGGATTCAGGGGAGTGGCTACGCTCCGTACTTCGGGGAGGGCGTGGACGAGCTGGGCACCATCGACCCCGACCACGTGGCGCGTGCCCTCGCGGGCGTGGATTCCGACCACCCGCTGGAGGCGCTGCATCAGGCTCTCCACGAGCTGGCGGCCTTCGCCCTCTTCAGTGCCACTACGGTGCTCCCGCGGGACCAGGAGCTCGTGCTCGCGCGGGACGTGAATGCCCGGCTGAAGGCGATCCGCCTGTGATCCGTCTGTAGCCCTTCGGCACGCTGGGGCGGCCCGTTGACAGGAGCGAGCGGGCGCTCTAGCTCGTAACCATGGTCGAACCGAGCGTGATCGAGGAGCGTATCCGCGGGGGGATCCCCGACGTGCAGCACATCGAGGTTCGTGATCTCACCGGGACCAAGGATCACTACGAGGCCGTCATCGTGTCACCCGCCTTCGACGGGAAGTCGCGCGTGGACCAGCAGCGGATGGTGTTCGGCGCGCTGGGAGAGCTCATGCAGGGGCCCATCCATGCGCTGACCTTTCGGACCTTTACCCCGGAGCGCTGGCGCGCTCAGCAGGAGGGTTGACCGTGGACGAAGCGCTTCGCCAGCGGATCGAAAAGCTCATCGACGAGCACCCCATCGTCCTGTTCATGAAGGGGACGCGGCTCTTTCCACGATGCGGTTTCTCGGCGACGGCCGTCCATGCGCTGAAGATGTGCGGCGTCAGCGATTTCCTCGACGTCGACGTGCTCAAGGACCCCGAGATCCGCGCGGGCATCAAGGAGTTCAGCGACTGGCCCACGATCCCCCAGCTCTACGTCCGCGGAAAATTCGTTGGCGGCTCCGACATCGTGCGCGAGATGGTCGAGAGCGGGGAGCTGCAGAAGCTCCTCGCGGAGGACTGAACGTCTCAGCGCTGGCGTCGGCCGCGCCGGCGGCCACGTCGGCGGCGCCTCACGCCCGGGTGTGGGCGCGCGGTCCGTGGCAAACAACGCACCTGCTCGGGGAGCTCGCCTTCGTAGCGAGCGACCTCCGTGGGAACGCGGCGCCCGGTCCGGTAGCGGGCGAGGGGCCTCAGCAACGGAAGCGGGTCGCAGTGCAGGCCGTCATGGAGAAGCATGAAGTGGAGGTGCGGGCCGCGGCTGAGGCCCGTGTTGCCCAGGAGCGCGATGATCTGGCCGCGCGCCACCAGCTCGCCGGGCACCACGAGCAGCTCGTGGTTGTGCGCGTAGGCTGTCACGAGCCCGCTCGGGTGCACGAGGATCACGAAGCGCCCATAACCCCGGACACCGTGGCCGGCGTACGCCACGAGGCCGCGGTCGGCGGCGCGGATCGGGGTCCGGGGCGGCGAGCCGAAGTCGACGGCGAGGTGGTAGCCGCCGGGCCCTGAGCCCCAGCCGCGCATGTAGTAGGCGCCGTCGATGGGGAGGCGAAGGGTCCCCTCACCGGCCGGCGGCTCCATCGCCTCGTCCTCGTCGGGCTCGGTTTCTTGCTCCGCCATTCGTGCGAGCGGCTCCTCGGTCTCCGCGAGCGGCTCCTCGGTCTCCGCGAGCGGCTCCTCGGTTCCCTCGGCGTGCCGGTCGTCAGTCTGCTCGGCGGCGTTGTCTTCTCCGACTTCTTCTTCGGCGGCTGCGGCGTTCCCCTCCGGGCCGGGAGCCGGAGCACCGACGCCGAACGCGAAGGGGGGGATCGTCTCGGGGGCGGAGGCCGCCGCAGAGACCCAGCGCGGATCCGGCGGTGCTTTCAGCAGCCGCTGTGCGACCGGGGTGGTGCCGATCCCGAGCTCGCGGGCCCGATCCTGGGCCTGCTCTTGATCGGGCCGAAGAGGGCGCTGAGGAACGGCCGGCATCGCATTCTCACGGCGCCGCCCGGGGATGCGCAGGCGCTGCCCTACCCGGAGCCGGTCCCCCGCGCGGCGGTTGAGTCGTCGCAGCGACGTGAGGGGCACGCGGTAGCGCCGCGCGATGCTCGTGAGGGTCTCGCCTCGCCGGACGACGTGGTAGCCGGCCCGGCGCGCACCCCGCCGGTCGCCCCGGGAAGGGATACGCAGCGACTGACCGGGCCGCACCCGGTCGCTGCGGAGGCGGTTGCGGAGCTTGATCTCGTCGACGCTCACCCGGAAGCGCCGCGCGATGTGGCTGAGGGTGTCGCCCGGCCGCACCGTGTACCGGCGGTCGGCCCTGCCGACGGCGCCTCCGACGAGGACCGCCGACAGGAGGAGCATCGAGGCAACGAGGCGGCGCACCCCCGGAAAGCTGCGGGAGCCGAGCGGGACGCGCAAACCGCCCGCAGCTGCCCTATAGTCGATGGCCATGGTCTTTACCGAAGCCTCCATCCCCGATCTGAGCGGGCAGGTCGTCGTCGTGACCGGTGCGAACAGCGGCATCGGTTTCGAGGCCGCCCGCGCGATGACGGCCCGCGGCGCCACGGTCGTGATGGCGTGCCGCAACGTGGCCAAGGGCGAGCGAGCCCTCGAGCGCATCCGAGCCCTGACGGGATCGACTTCGGCGCAGGTCGAGGAGCTTGACCTGAGCCGCCTCGCTTCGGTCCGGGCGTTCGCCGAACGGATCGGACAGGCGCACGGTCGCGTCGACCGCCTCGTCAACAACGCCGGCGTGATGGCCATCCCCTACGAGCGCACCGAAGATGGCTTCGAGATGCAGATGGGCACGAACCACTTTGGCCACTTCGCGCTGACGGGGCTCCTCCTCGACGCGCTGATCGCCGCTCCGGCGC
Organism: Polyangiaceae bacterium; assembly: GCA_027009115.1. GTDB lineage: Bacteria > Myxococcota_A > Polyangia > Polyangiales > Houyiibacteriaceae > JALVDI01. The sequence goes on from JALVDI010000249.1 coordinate 8,963, forward strand.
CTCGGGTCGTGACCGTCAGCAGCCTGGCGCACTGGTTCGGTTCGATCCGCTTTGGGGACCTGCACTGGGAGCGCCGCTACGCGAAGTGGCCCGCCTACGCGCAGAGCAAGCTAGCCAACCTCCTGTTCGCTTTCGAGCTCCAGCGTCGCTTCACCGCAACGCGGACGAAGGCCCGGTCGATCGCGTGCCACCCCGGCTTCGCGAGCACGAACCTCCAGTTCGTGGGACCTCGGCTCGAAGGCTCGCGCCTCACGATGAAGCTGATGGAGCTCAACAACCGCTTCATCGCTCAGTCCGCGGCGGACGGTGCGCTGCCGACGCTTTACGCGGCGTACAACCCGGACCTGCGGGGCGGCGAGTTCATCGGCCCGGCGGGGCCCCTCGGCGTGCGAGGGCGACCGGGCCCCGCCCGCACCTCGCGCAAGGCGCGCGATCCGGCGCTTGCGGAGCGCCTGTGGGATGTCTCCGAAGCGCTGACCGGTGTGACGTATCGTTTCTGACCGCGACCGCCGCGCTCGAAGCTTGCGCTGCCTTCAGAGCGTCGCCAGACGACGTCGGGCGATTTGCGACGAGGGGTCCCGCGCGAGGGCCGCCCGCCAAGCCTCCGCCGCGCGGTCTCGCTCGCCGCTGCGCTCGTGAAGCAGCGCGAGGTTCATCAGCGGGTGCGGGTCCGCCGGGTCGAGCTCTGCGGCGCGGCGCAGCGAGGTCGCGGCTTCTTCGTTGCGGCCGTTCCCGAGCAGGACGGCGCCCAGCCCATTGTGGGCCGCCGCGAGCGTTGGCTCGACGGAGATCGCCTCCCGAAACGCCTGCTCGGCCTCGGCCGGGGCCCCTGCGCGCACCAGGGCGTTGCCGAGCTTGACCCAGAGTCGTCCCTCCCGGGGGAGCTCCCGGACCGCCGCGCGATAGCTCTGGAGGGCCGCGGGCAGGTCCCCCTCGGCCAGCGCGAGGTCACCCAGGCCCACGCGACCGCCGACCTCGTGCGGGGCGAGCTCCCGGACACGCTCGAAGGCGGCGCGGGCTTCGCTGAGCTCGCCGCGGTCGAGAGCGCACAGCCCGCGCCCGAGCCAGGCATCCGGGTCGCCGACGGCGTGCTCCGTGGCCGTCGCGAACGCCGCGCTGGCCTCCTCCAGAGCGTCCCGTCGCCGGAGCATGCGCCCGAGGTTGATCCAGGCGCTCGGGAAGGAGGGGTCGAGCTCGACGGCGCGGCGAAAGGCAGCCTCCGCGGCCTCCGGGGCGCCGTTGAGCTCGAGGGCCAGGCCCCGGCGGTTGTGCAGCGCGGGGAGCTCGGGGGCCTGTTCCAACAGCCGCGCCAGCGCCACCGCCGCCGCGCGCCCGTCCTGGGCGTCGAGGGCGAGGTCGGCGTGCAAGAGCAGCGCCCGCGGATTGTCGGGGTCGCGGGAAAGGGCGTCGGCCAGGTGGGCACGGGCCTGCGCAGGCCTCAGCCGCGCTCGGTCGATGGCCCCCGCGAGCACGCGCAGGTCGGCCGTCCAGCCGCCCAGCTCATGGCGGGCGGCCGATAGGGAGCCTTCCGCGAAGATGAGGTCGCCGGCTCTCAGGTGTGCCAGCGCTTGGGCGTAGTGGCGCAGGGCCAGCTCCTCGCGGCCGAGCTCCGCTGCCCGGTCGAGGGCGTCGAGGGCGTCGCCGGCAGGGATCTCGTGCAGCTCCGGTGCGGCGGTGATGGGCATGGCGAGGATCGCCCGCGCTTTGGCCAGCGCCTCCTCGGCTCGGGCGGAGCGCCAGCGCACCACGACGACGGCCGCCAGCGTCGACGCAAGAGTGATCCCCACGACCAGCCCGATCGGTCCCCGGCGCATGCCCTGCCTTCGCCCACAGGGCGCGCCCGCGTCAAGAAAGCGACGAACGCGTGCACAGGAGGCGCTCGTCGTGCTGAAATGGGGTCTCGTGGCGCACCCTCACATCGGAAAAAAGCTCGCGGGCAAGTACGAGCTGGTCGCCCTCGCCGGCGAAGGCGGTATGGCCGAGGTCTTCAAGGCCGTCACTCATGGGGCGGCCGGCTTCCGGCGACACATCGCGATCAAGCGGCTGCTCGAACATCTCTCCGAGGACCCCGAGTTCGTGGCCATGTTCGTCGAAGAAGCTCGGGTTACGGCGGCGCTCCAGCACCCGAACATTGTCCAGATCCACGACTTCGATCGGGACGAGGACGGCGTCTACTTCCTGGTCATGGAGTGGGTCGAGGGCTTGAACATGCTCGCGTGGCTCGATGCCTACCGGCGGCGCGATGAGAAGCCGCCGTGGCACCTGGTCACCGCCGTTGGGATCGAGGTGCTCAAAGCGCTGAGCGCTGCCCACGAGAACGTGGACGAGCGCGGTCGGAAAGTCCCCGTCTTTCACCGCGACGTCACACCGCAGAACATCCTGATGAGCGCCAACGGAATCGTGCGCCTGGCGGACTTCGGTCTGGCGCGGGCGATGGACCGCGCGCGCATGACGCGGCCCCAGATGGTCAAGGGCAAGCTCTCCTATCTCGCCCCAGAGCTCACGACGGGCGCGGACCCGACGGTGCAGACCGACCTCTTCGGCGTCGGCATCGTGCTCTGGGAGGCCCTCGCCGGGCGCAAGCTCTTCGAGGGCGACAGTCCCTTGGAGATCCTGACCAAGGTCAAGGCTTGCGAGGTCCCGCCGCTGGCGGACGTGCGCCCCACGATGCCGCGTTCCCTCGAAGACGCTGTCTTGCGGGCCCTGCACCCCGATCCCTCACGGCGCTTCAAATCTGCGCGCTCGATGGTGCGCACCCTCGCGAACATCCTGAGGATGACGCCGGAGTCCACGAGCGCCGAGGTCCTCGCCAAGAGCGTTCGCGTTGCCCGGGACACCCTCGGGCAAGCGCGCCCGATAGGCGCGGGGACGGAGACCCTGGACCTCGACGCCCTCGAAGAGGTCGACAGCGCCGAAGCGTCGGGGGACGAGCCCCTCGCCCTCACCCGCCGCAAGAGCTGATCCTTGTTGCGGCAGCCGGGATCAGGAGGTGGCGACGACCGGAAAAGGGCTGCCCTCGGTCCGTGTCCCCAGTCCGCGATCCTTCGAGGTCGTCGTATCCGATCCGCAACAACGCCGGGTGTCGCGAGAGCGATTCGGCATTCCCTCGCCTCGCGGATGCGCCAGCGGTTCCGCCCAGTCCACGGATCGATGGGCGATCGCTGTTGAGATGTGCTGTAGGCTCGCGCCGTGGCATCGGACCCCGGATGGAAACGTTGGGCCCGCATCGGCGCGCTGGTCGCCTTGCTCGTGGGCTTCTACCTCGTCGCGGAGCTGACGGGGGTCGGAGACGAGCTCTCCCGCGAGCGAGTGCAGGCTGCCATGGAGGGTGCGGGGGCGTGGGGCCTCCTCCTGTTCGTGGGCGTCTTTGCGGTCGGGGAGCTGCTCCACGTGCCCGGGCTCGTCTTCGTCGCCGCCGCCATCCTCGCGTACGGCGAGCTCTGGGGAGGGTTGGCCGGCTATCTCGGCGCCCTCGTCTCGGTGACCGTCAGCTTCCTGGTGGTCCGGGGGGTCGGCGGCCAGCCTCTGGCGGAGGTCGAGCGACCGCTGCTTCGGCGATGGCTTGACCGACTCGAAGCGCGGCCCATTGCGGTCGTTGCCCTACTGCGGCTGCTGCTCTGGATGGCGCCTCCGCTCAACTACACCCTGGCGATGAGCGGCGTGCGCTTCCGCGACTATGTGATCGGTTCGGCCCTCGGTCTGGCTCCTCCGATCGCCGCGGTCGCGGTGTTCTTCGACT
>JALVDI010000250.1 GCA_027009115.1 Polyangiaceae bacterium
CTCCATCACGAAGCGGAAGCGCACCAGGGCGCCGGCGCTGCCGGGCACATCGATGGACGCGCGCCGCCACTCGTCGGTGGCGCCGCTGACGCCATCCCAGAAATCCCCGAGCAGATCGTTGTACCAATTCACGCCCTCACCGAAGGCACCGAGCTTGGCCCAAGTGATACCGCCGTCCACCGAGAACTCGACGTGGACGTGGTCGTTGGTCGGCTCGAGGTCGAAGATGCGGCTGAAGCTCAGGTTGACGTCCGTCACCGCCGCCGACATGTCGAAGCACGGCGAGGTCAGGTACGACATCTCGTCGTCGTTGTAGTCGGCGCTGAGGTTCGTGACCCAGGCGTTCATGCCGCTGTCGGCCGCCCCGATGAAGGAGTCCGTTGGCTCGCCCCACTCCCAGCTCGAGTTCGTGCCGCTCGGGAGCCAGCCTCCGTCGCTCATCTCGAAGGTCTCGAGGTAGCGCGACCCAAGGGGGATCGGAGCCGGAATCATCGCCGAGGCCGTGTCGTTGCTCGCATCGCTATCGCCCGCGGCCGAGACCGAGGCCTCCAGCGTCATGGAGGCGATGACCTCCGCCTCGAAGGTGTCGCCCGGATCGAGGGCCGTCATGACGCGGGAGGTGTTCATCGTGCCGTCCGCCACGGTGCTCAGATCGAAGAAGCTGACCGGCGCCGAACCGACGTTCGTCACTCGGACGACCCCTGCCTGGCAGCGGGTCCCGCTGCTGAGCACCTCAACGGCGAGATCCGGAGCCGGCGGCGCGATGCGCACGTCGTCGATGGCGAAGCCCTCTCGCTGACTGCTTCCGTCGCTCGAGAAGCGCACGCGCAAGCGGACGTCGCTGTAGCGAGCGCTGCCGGTGAGCACCGTGCTCGCCGTCACCCAACCGCCGTTGGTCCCGTCCCACCACTGGCGGGTGCTGTCGTTGTACCAGTTCTGGGCGCCGGGGCTGCCCAGGACCTTGGTCCAGGTCGTACCACCGTCCGTGGACATCTCGATCCAGCCCTCGTCGCAGCAACCCTCGGTCTCGTAAAAGAGGCTCAGGGACAGGACCGGGTCGTCGCTCGCCGCGCTCAGATCGATCGACGGCGACTCGATGTAGCTCTCCTCGTTGACGTTGTAGTCGCCGGTGAGGTTGGTGACCCAGGCGTTGCTGCCGCTGGCGGCGCTGTCGATGAGCGAGCCCGCGGGCATCCCGTACGCCCAGCTCGACGTGCCCGAGATGGCGCCGGTGGCCCAGCCGCCGTCCCCACCCTCGAAGTCCTCCTCGTAGAAGACCGGCGGGGTCGTGCAGGTGCCCGCGACGCACTCGCCGCTCGCGCAGAGGCTCCCGTCGGTGCACGCGGTCCCGCCGGGGCAAAGACCACAGGTCGGGCCGCCGCAGTCGATCGCCAGCTCGTCGCCGTTCTGGATTCCGTCTCGGCAGCTGATGCAGGTGCCCGCGTCGCAAATCCCCGAGCCGCAGTCGGACGGCATCACGCAGCTCAGACCGTCGTTGCAGGGACCGCAGATCATGCCGCCACAGTCCACATCCGTCTCGGAAGCGTCGAGGATGCCGTTGTTGCAGATGTCCTCGCGGACCACGATGTCGTCGAAGGCGAAGCCTTCGAGCTCGGTGCTCCCATCCGAGTCGAGGTGGATGCGGATCTTCACGTCGGCGAAGCCCGCCGTGCCCGTCAGCTCATGGCTCGCCAGGACCCAACCCATCGAGTCGCCTCCCCAGCCGGCCTGGCCGCCGAAGGTGCTGTCGATGTACCAGTTCGTCTCGTCGCCCTCGTCGCCGACCGTCGTCCAGGTGGTGCCCCCGTCCGTGGAGACCTCGAGCCAGACCGCGTCCCACAAGGTGCCCGAGAAGGACGAGCGCTCGAGATCGTAGATGACCGCGAGCTCGATGAGCGGGTCGAGCATCGCCCCACTCAGATCGATGCTCGGCGACTCGACCCACGAATCCTCACTGGAGTTGTAAGTCCCCGCCGCGCTGGTCACCCACACGGAGGTGCCCGTGTAGGCCGTCGCGATCTTCGTGTTGGCCGGAGCCGCGTACTCCCAGCTCGAAGCCGTCCCGCCGGTGGTCCAGCCGCCGTCGCCGGCCGAGAAGTCCTCCTCGTAGTACAGGCCGCCGCCTTCGCAGACGCCCATGGTGCAGGTGCCCGAGGTGCAGTCGGTGCCCACCGTGCAGGTCTCGCCCCCGAAGCAGCGCCGGCAGCTCGTGGGACCGCCGCAGTCCACATCCGTCTCGCCGCCGTTGAGCGTCGAGTCCGAGCAGCTCGTGCACATGGTGCCGTCGCAGCGATTCGACAGGCAGTCGTCGTCCATGGTGCACACGGTGCCGTCGGGACAGCCGGGGCATTCGCCGCCGCAGTCCACGTCGACCTCGCCCGGGTCCATCATGCCGTTGGTGCACGCGGCCGTCCGGCAGAAGCTGTCGATGCAGGTGCCCATCATGCAGTCCGAATCGGCCCGGCACCCCAGCCCCGCCGAGCAGGGGCCGCAGTCCGGGCCGCCGCAGTCCACGTCGGTCTCGTTGACGTTCCGGGTCATGTCGAAGCAGTGATCGGCGACGCAGAAGCCGCCCGAGCACTCACCGGCCGCGCAGTCGCTCGGATCGGTGCAGGCCTCGCCGAGACCGCAGCCGTCGCAGTCGGGACCGCCGCAGTCGGTGCCCGTCTCCATGCCGTTGCGGATGCCGTCGGAGCAGCGCGCCGGCTGGCAGGTGAACCCGATGCAGACGCCGCTGGCGCAGTCACCGCTGATCATGCAGCCGAGGCCGTCGCCGCAGCGGTCGAAGCAGGTCATGCCGCCGCAGTCGATGTCGGTCTCGTCGCCGTTGCGCACCCCATCGGCGCAGCCCGGCGCAACGTCCGCTCCGCCGCCATCCGTCGTACCGCCGTCCGCGGTGCCGCCGTCCGCGGTGCCGCCGCCGTCCGTCGTTCCGCCGCCGTCCGTCGTCCCGCCGTCCATCCTCACGATCGGCGCGTCGATCGCGGCGTCCGAGGCGTCCGGCGCGTCCGGGCGCGCGTCGGAGAAGGCGTCCGGGAGGTCGCCGTCCACCGCGGCGTCCGGGCCGGGACGGTCGTCGTCGCCGCAAGCGACAGCCAGGGCGAAGCCCACGTAGAGAAGCTTTCGAAGCATGTTTGGCACCATCCGCGCCGAAGGCGCTTGCAATCCAGAGCGAGCCGGGCTCAAGAGCGCCGCCCCCCCCGTCGTTCCACCATGTGCCCACAGGCACCGAGCGAGCCTAGCAGATCGCTGCGCCTCGTCGATCGGAGCCTGCGACGAAATGAGGCAAGCGCCGAACGCGGGGACACGTGTCGCTTCGGGACGTACCAGACGCGTAGCGAACCAAGCGCCGAACGCGGGACACCTGTCCCTCAAACGGGTGAGACCTGGTCCTCGACAGCCTCGATCTCCTCTGGCGTCCAGGGCTCGGGGTGGGACGCCGGGTCTTCGGCACACCATACGAGGGGTCCGCCGCTCCACGGCAGCACCCGCACGACCGTCAGCACCCGCCCGTCGGTCCGCCGGCGCACCCGACTACCGGGGCTCAGTCTCCAAGCCGCCTCCGTGTCCACCCCCCAAGCTCCTTCCCTGCCAGCCCGCCCCGTTTCGTCTCCGTACGCCTCACGCCGGAGCACGCCCCTGCGCGACTCATCGCGCCTCGAGAATCCATGTTTCCTCGCCCAGCGGCCTCACGCCGGGGCATCGCTCGCGAGCGCGACCCATCCGCGGTCGATGCTGGGGCGGACTGCTGGCGATCATTCGGACGCACCCGAGGGGCCGTCGCCGTCGGGCGTCCCCGCGCCTGTCGCCGGCCGCGCCTCTCGCTCCTCTGAGCCTTGCGCCGCCTGTGCGTCGGACGCCGCCTGTGCTTCGGACGCCGCCTCCTCCGCGCGAACGGATCGCGCGTGCCGCTCGGCCTGCTCCTCCGGCGCCTCCCGAGGAGCCGGCATGAGCCGGTGACGGGCGCGGGGCCGAACGATGGCCTGCTCGTGCGAGGCCTCCACCTCCTGGGGCGTCATCGGACGCCGGAACAAGAACTCGACGCGCCGGTTCTTGGCCCGGTTCTGGGCCGAGTCGTTGGGCGCCAGCGGGCGCGTGTCGGCGTACCCGGCCGCCGAGAGCATCCCCGGAGCGAGCCCGGCGTGCGCAAGGAAGTAGCGGAGCACTCGGGTCGCGCGCGCCGTGGACAGCTCCCAGTTCGACGGAAAGCGCGCGGTGTGAATCGGACGGTCGTCGGTGTGCCCTTCGATCACGAGACCCTGCGTGGCCACCGTCGAAGCCAAGCCGGCGACGACCGCAAGCACCGGCTCGGCGTCCTCGAGAAGCTCGTCCGAACCAGTGGGAAAGAGCACGCGATCGCGAACCCGCAGGACGATCCCGTCCGGCGTCGCCTCGACCTCGAGGGAGTCGCCGACCCCCGCCTCGTCGAGCTTCTGGCGGATCTCCTCGGCGAGGTCGGCCGCCGCCGCGGCCAGCGCGCCGGGGGGCTCCTGGCCAATGCTCACCGGCGAGTTGGACAGCGCCTCGTGGTGACCTACCGTCTCGAACTGGACGCCGAAGGCCTCGCGCACGGACCCGAGCAGCTCCTTGAACTCCACCACATCCATCTCGGCGAAGGAGAGGAGCAACACGAAGAAGGTCAGCAGCAGCGTCGCGAGGTCCGAGAAGGTCGCCATCCACGGGGGCGCGCCTTCCTCGCAATCGCACTCGGGCTCGTCGTCGTCCATCTCAGGCGGCCTCGATCTGGCGGAGCTGTGGCGGAAGCCGCGCTTCCAGCTTCTCCTTGATGACGGTGGCGTGCTGGCCCTTCACCAGCGCGTCGATGCCCTCGATGATCACCGTCATGTTCGCCGTCTCCTCGGCACCGTAGCGTTCGAGCTTCTCGGCGATGGGGTTGAAGATCATGAAGGCGAAGATCGCTCCGTACATGGTCGTCAGGAGCGCGACGGCCATCGCGGGACCAATCGACGAGGGGTCGTCGAGGGCCTGGAGCATCTGCACCAAGCCGATGAGCGTCCCGATCATTCCCATGGAGGGCGCCGTGGCACCCATGAACTTGAACAGCTTCTGACCACGCGAATGACGCCGCTTCATGGACACGAGCTCGGCCTGGAGCGTCTCGCGGATCTGCTCCGGTGGGAGACCGTCGACCGCCATGCGCACCCCTTTGCCAAGGAACTCGTCGTCGATCTTCTCGTTTTCGAGAGCCAGCAAGCCTTCCTTGCGGGCGATCTGCGACAGCTCGAGGATGCGCTTGATGCTCGCGACGGCGTCGCCGCTCGGAACCCGGAAGGCGTTCTTGGCGACTTTGATGGCGCCGACGACGCGCGGGAGCTTTTCCGCGGTCAGCGTCGAGGCGATGGTGCCTCCGAAGACGATCAGCAAGCTCGGAATGTCGACAAACGCCGACAGCGATCCGCCGATGAGGATCGACCCGATGACGAGACCGAAGCCCAACACGATGCCCAGTACGGTGGCCAGGTCCACGATTCATACCTCCTGTTCCGGCAACTGACCGGTGATGCCCTTCGCAGGCTGAGCTCGCCGCCCTCCCCGAGGGAGCCACCGGAGAAGAGTTCGTGCGCGCTGCCGGTGCGTCGGGGTCATCCTTCCGCCCTCGGCAACCGCAGCTCGAAACAAGCGCCTGCATCGCTCGGCACGGCGGTCAGATCGCCACCGTGCCGACGCGCCATCTCCCGCGCGATGGAGAGCCCGATCCCCATTCCGTCGTCCTTCGAGCTGGCGAAGGGTGCGAAGATGGCCTCCTCCTGGCCTGGCGGGATGCCCGGCCCTTGGTCCCGGACCTGCACCCGCACCTCGCCCTCGACCTCCCGGGCGCTCAACGCGATGACGGAGCTCCGAGGCGCCACGTGCAGTGCGTTGCTGATGAGGTTGATGAGGATCTGGGCCATCTCACCGCTCGTCGCTTCAACGACGAGCCCTGGCGGCGCGTCCGTCGCCACCTCGACGCCGGCGTCCATGAGGCGACGCTTGAGCAGCCTTTGGCAAAGCTCGAAGGACTTGCGCACGTCGACCGGCTCGCTCTCCTCCGGCCGGGCCGCGACGCGCTCCATGGACTGCACCACGCGCCAGATCGTCTCGACGGACAGGCGGTTGTCCTCGCAGATCTCGGCGATCTCGCCCCTGTAAATCCCGAGCGACTCGAGCTCCTCCTCGAGCAAGGGCATGTTGCAGCGAAGCGCAAAGAGCGGATTGCGGACATCGTGGGCAACGGACGCCACCATCGCTCCCATCACCGCGAGCCGATCCCGGCGCACGACCTCTTCGCGGGCTCGTTCCAGGGCCGAAGCGCGCGCGCGGACCTCGTCGATCAGCTCACGCATCCGGATGGCGTCCACGGCACGACGGAAGGCGATCTCGATGAGCCGCTCGCAATGCGGGCCGGCAGGCTCCCAACGAACCTCGACGACGCGGTCCCCGACGACAGCGCGCTGGACACGCAAACCGTCCCTCGCCATCGCCGGCGGGCACGCCTCGCTCCACCGCGCAGCCCGGAGGTCTCTTCCTGGCCGGATGCTCACGGAACGAACCCACTCGAGGGCTTCCAGGGTCTCGCGCAGGTGCCCGTAGACCTCTTCGCGATCGACTTCAGGCCGCTCGGGATCCGAGACGCTCATGAAGCCGTGGAGCTCTTCGCGCATGCGATCGAGCTGGTCGCGGTGAACGAAAGCGTTGTTGAGCAAGATGCGAAGCTCATCGCCCCAAGGCTTGCGGAGCTTGTACGCACTGAGCTCGAGAGCGGCGCCGGTGATCTCCTCGTCGGCGTGCCCCGTCAGAAACACCCGCACCATCGCCGGATCCACCTGCGCGGCTTGTTGAAGGAGCGCGACGCCGTCAGTGCCCGGCATGCGGACGTCACTGACCAACGCGTCGAATCGCTGCTGCCGAAGTCTCGCGAGGGCGTCCTTCGCGTTCGCATAGGCCTCGACCTCGAAGAAGAGCGAGAGCTCGTCCTCGAGCGCCTCGCGAACCTCAGGCTCGTCGTCGACCACCATCACGCGATGCATGGCTCTCCTCCTGGAAGCTCGATGCGGAACGACGCTCCTCCCAGCTCGCCATGGGGTTCGGCGCTCACCGAACCGCCGAAGAGCATCGTCATCCGACGCACCATCGACAGCCCGACGCCGGTGCCCAAACGCTGCCCTTTGGTCGAGAAGAAGGGGTCAAAGATCTTGTCGACGATCGACTCGTCGATGCCCGGACCGTCGTCGTCGACGACGACGATCGCCCGGCCCTCTTCGGAGCCGCAGCGGATGCGGACGTGCCCCTGGGAACCGACCGCCTCCAGGGCGTTGGCAACCAGGTTGACGATAGCGTGGTTGGCCTCGTCGGCGGGGACGCAGGCGGTCACGGTCTGCGGCACATCGAGCTCGACCTTGACGTCCGAAGGGATACGGTGCTCGACGATCGCCACCGCGGAGCGGACCTCCGCGGCCAGGTCGCAGCGCGCCTGGAGGTGCTGGGAGGCCCCCTGGCGGCAGGTGACGCGCAGGTCTTCGACGACACGCGCCATGCGATGGCCGAGGCCTTCGCACCGCTTCACGACCCGCTCGTAGCGTGGCCGCTCGTCCTCGGGGAGCTGAGCGCCCAGACGCCCGAGCACACGCAGCGAGCTCATCAACGCACCGAGCGGGTTGTTCAAGGCGTGGGCGACCTCCGCGACGATCTCCGCGAGCATGGCCTGCCGTGACACCGCCGCGAGGCGCTGTGTGAGCTCACCGATCTCACGCTGGCGCGCTTCGAGATCCCGGTGCGCAGCGAGCAGCGCGACGTGCTTGGTGATGAGCTCGCGCTTGAGCATCCGCCGCTCGGTCTCGTCGCGGGCCATGCAGACGGCGATCGTTGAACCGCAATCGTCGTCGAGGTGCGCGACGCGCAAGGTGGTGATGGCGGTGAACCCGTCGGCACGCGCCATCGCGACCTCTTCGTAGAGCCCCGGCTGCGCCAGGACTTCCTTGTCGAGGGGGCGCTCGCGGCTGGGCACCTCCTCCGGGGACAGGCGCTCGATCGATTGGCCCAGGAGCTCCGCCAGCGGGAAGCCCGTCAGCAGTTCCAGATGCTCGTTGGCCTGCAGCAGCCGACCGTCCTCGAGGCCCACGGCGAAGACGGCGTCGCTCGTCGTCGCGAAGAGCAGCTCCACCGTATTGCGGGAGTCGAGGACCTGGGAGGCACGCAGCACGCCCTCGCATTCGGGCGAGGGTGCGCGCTGCTTAAGGAAGCCCCCGCCGAACAGAGCGTTGCGCCGCGAAGTTGCGCCACGACAGCAACGCCATCGCGACCGACACGCGCAGGCACCGAGGGACGCCAGGAGTGGGTCCGCCCGCGCAGTCGCGCCACCGGCGCCCTCGCCGCGCGCCGTCGACGACCGGGACGCTCTTCCGCTCTCCCTCGCCGCGAGTTGCAGTCCGCGGGCTCCGCGGGGGGACCCATGGACGGACGACCCCTCGCTGGAAGCGATGGCCCCGACCCGCGGGACACCTGCCCAGCAGCCCGTGTCTGCTGAAGGCTTGGATCGGAAGCTGCTTGGTCCAGAGGCATCGTTGATGACACCTCTGAAAACGCCGTTCTCGGGCCCCGATTTCGTCAATCTCTTGACACGTCCCGTCGGAGAGCCGACACCTAGGGAGGTCTTCTTGGGTGTGGCAACCAAGATTTCTGGGGCTCACCCCATGTCGCGGAGCGGCTTTTCGGGGCTTTTCGGGGGCGTAAGCATCGGTAATTCGAGGGGAAAGGCCTAGCTATGGAGCGAGAGCGGACAATCTTGGTGGTCGACGACGAGCCCGACATGCGGCGGCTGTTGCGCCGCTCGCTGTCCCGCAAGTTCACCACGGTGCTCGAAGCACCCACGGTGGCTCAGGCTCGTCAAATACTGCAGGCCTCAGACCGGATCGACGTGGTCCTGACGGACCTGGCGCTGCCCGATGGCGAAGGCTTCGAGGTCGTCGATCAGGCCAGCGACCTGCCCAACAAGCCTGCGGTACTGGTCATGACCGGCCTGCAGAGCATCGACCACCCCATCAACGCGCTGCGACACAACGCCGCCGATTTCCTCCTCAAGCCCTTCTCCCTCGACGCCCTCGATCAGGCCGTCGCCCGCGCCCTCGAGCGGCGGGAGACGGTGACCGATTCGGGGACCTTCCGAGTGCTCACCGACGACTCGGGAGCCAGCGCATGGCGCCAGAAGCACTGCCCGGACATCGTCGGCGAGCACCCGGCGCTGCTGCGGGTCTTCAGCATCATCGAGCGTGTCGCCGACACGGACTGCTCGGTGCTCGTGACCGGCGAGAGCGGCACCGGCAAGGAACTGGTGGCCCGGACGATTCACCGCGCGAGCGATCGCGCCGAAGGCCCCTTCGTCACCGTCAACTGCGCAGCGATCCCCGAGAACCTTTTGGAGAGCGAGCTCTTCGGTCACGTCCGGGGGGCGTTCACCGGCGCGACGAGCTCGCGCAAAGGCCGCTTCCTGGACGCCCACGGGGGAACGCTCTTCCTCGACGAGATCGGCGAGCTCCCCCTCGCATTGCAAGGGAAGCTCCTGCGGGCGCTCCAGGAAAAGGTCGTCTGTGCGGTCGGCGAGAGCAGGGAGCGCAAGGTGGACGTGCGCATCGTGGCGGCCACCAACCGTGACCTCGAAGAGATGGTGGAGGCGCGGGCGTTCCGGGAGGACCTGCTGTACCGGCTGAACGTGATCCCCCTGGAGCTCCCTCCGCTGCACGAGCGGCGCAGCGACATCGAGCTCCTGGTCCGGCACTTCGTCGCAATGACCAACGAGCAGCGCAGGCGGAACGTCGAGGGCATCGACGAGGAAGCCATGGAGGCGTTGATGGCCTACAACTGGCCAGGCAACGTCCGCCAGCTCCGAAACGTCATCGAGCGGGTCGTGGTGCTCAAGGGCGAGGGCATCATCGAGCTCGCGGATCTGCCGCCACGGGTACGTAAGCGCCGCCGTTCGAGCGCCGGCGGGATCCTCGCCCCGGAGCTCCCCGAAGAGGGCATCGCGCTTCGGGACGCCGTCGAGAAGTTCGAGAACGCGCTCATCCTTCAGGCGCTGGAGCGCACCGGATGGAACAAGAACCGCGCCGCGTCGATCCTCCAGATGAACCGCACGACGCTCGTCGAGAAGCTGAAGAAAAAAGACATCAAGAAGACGGGCTGACCGCCCGAGAGACAGGACGAGAGCCAGGTGACGGGTCGCTGACGCAGTGTCAGCGGCCCGTCGTTCGTGGAGCCCACCAACGATCCAGAGCCGGCCTCTGCCGCCTGAAAACAAAGGCAAACAAAGGCAAACAAAGGCAAAGCAGAGCCGGATCGAGCATGGCACCTTCGTTGCTTTGCTCTCGGGCATGCTCTTCAACGTCGTCGATGTCGCCCAGCGGAGTCTCGACTACCACCTGAAACGACACAACGTCCTGGCTTCGAACGTCGCCAACGTCGACACGCCCGGGTTTCGGCCGCTGGAGTTGCTCCGGGAGACCTCCGAAGGACGCACGGGCGGCCTGAAGCTCGCCCGCACCCATGCGTCGCACGAGCGCCCCGGCGCCGCCGGCGGCGAGACGATCAGCGTGGCCCAGGAGCGGGTGGTGCAGCCGGGAGGCGACGGCAACGCCGTCAGCCTGGAGCGAGAGATGGCGAAGGTCGCCGCCAACGACCTCCGCTACGAAGCGGTCGGCCGGATCGTGCGGCAGCAGCTCGGGATGCTGCGCTACGCCGCCACCGACGGGCAGGGATGAGGGGAGGGTTGCGATGAACGTGTTCAACGCCATGGAGATCGCCGCCTCGGGGCTGTATGCGCAGCGCACGCGCATGAACGCGATCGCCTCGAACCTGGCCAACGCGCGGACGACCCGCACCGAGGAGGGCGGCCCGTACCGCCGCCTGGATCCCGTCTTCCGCGCCGTCACCGTCGACCCGAGCGCCCAGGTGCTCGGGGACCCCCAAGGGAGGGTCGCCCGCGGCGTGGAGGTCGTCGAGATCCGCCAGGACACCTCGGACCCGCAGCGCGTCTACGACCCCGCGCACCCGGACGCCGACGAGCTCGGCTTCGTCAACCTTCCCAACGTCAACGTCGTTGAAGAGATGGTGAACATGATCTCCGCGTCGCGAGCCTACGAGGCCAGCGTGACGCTGATGCAGACGGTCAAGGGCATGGGCAACTCGGCGTTGTCCATCGGAGCGTGACGATGACCGCCATCAACCCAGGAGTCCACCTTCCTCTGATGCGGCCCGAAGGGGTCCGCCCCGCGCGAAGCGAACACGGCAGCGAAAGAGCCGAAGGTTCGCGCTTCGCCGACGCCCTCAGCGAGTTCGTCAACGAGGTCGACGAGGTCCAAAAGGTCGCCCAAGAGCAGAGCGTCGCCTTCGCCGAAGGCCGCAGCGACGATATCCACGGGACCATGATCGCGCTCCAACGGGCCGACATCTCCCTCCGGCTGCTGGGGAGCGTGCGCAACCGCGCCCTCGAGGCCTACCGAGAAGTCATGAGGATGGGTGCCTGAGGTGACGGACGAGCAGCCGCCCGGCCCCCAGGGGCGGAGCTGGCGCGAACGCGTCGAGGGGCTTCGGCAGCGCTACCAAGACCTGCCGCCACGCACGCGGCTGATGGCCATCGGCGCCGTCGCCGCCGTCGCCGCCGTCGTGGGCGTCGCCTCGATCGCCAGCCGCCCCCCAGAGCTGGAAGTGCTCTTCTCGGAGCTGTCGCCGGACGACTCCGGCCGGATCATCGAACAGCTCGGCGGTCTGCAAATCCCCTATGAGTTGCAGGAAGGTGGCGCGACGATCCTCGTGCCTGGCGACCGCGTCCACGAGGTGCGCCTGAGGCTCGCGTCCTTGGGTCTTCCGAGCGGTGGCGACGCAGGGTTCGAGCTCTTCGACGAGCAGCGTTTCGGTGAGAGCGAATTCTCCGAGCGCGTGAAGTACCACCGTGCCCTCGAGGGTGAGCTGGCGCGCACCATCACGCATCTTTCCGGCGTCGAGCGGGCGCGGGTGCACCTCGTCTTGCCCCACCGCTCGCTCTTCGTCACCCGCGAGGAAGGCGCGAGCGCGTCGGTCGTGCTGCACATGCAGCCCGGTCGCCGGCTCACGCAGGAGCAGGCGCGAGGCATCGTGCACCTGATCGCCTCGAGCGTTCGAGGCCTCGCTCCCGAGAGTGTGACCATCGTCGATGGCGAGGGCCGCAGCCTGACGGCCGAACCCAACGAGGCGGAGGTTGCCTCCGACGCCCTCGCCTACCGGCGCCGGGTGGAGCGGGAGCGGGAGCGGGCGGCACAAGAGCTCCTCGACACGGCCCTCGGGCCGGGCGTCGCCGCCGTGCGCGTCTCCGCCGACGTGAGCTTCACCCGAGAAGAGCGCACCGAGGAGCGTTTCCTGCCCGACGAGGTCGCGCCCCGCAGCTATCAGATCGAAGAGGAGCGCTCGAACACGGGAGAGGCACAGGCCGTTGGGATCCCGGGCGCCGCCTCGAACCTCCCGGGGGGCGCGCCAGCACAGAGCGGCACCGAAACCCAAGGCCTCGTCCGGCGATCCGAGACGCGCAACTTCGAGATCAGCCGCACGACCCGCCGGTCCGTCGAACCCGTCGGTCGTATCGAGCGACTTCAAGTCGCGGTCGTCGTCGACGGCATCTGGGAGGGCGAAGGAGCCGAGCGCGCCTTCCAGCCCCGCGACGAA